>NZ_JBFBKP010000049.1:0-35073 GCF_040702285.1 Arthrobacter sp. NPDC080086 | reverse complement strand
GAACAGGCCCTGATTGCCGAATAGGTAGACCAGCGCAATACCCGGCAGCAGCGACGGCGCAAACAGCGGCAACATCGCCAGCGTGCGCATCGTGCTCGGAGCTTCAGCGTCAGGGCCTGAGAGTGGGAGCGCATGGCGCCGATCCGGACACAGAGGCCGTCCATGATCACCCGGTCCGCGGCGGAGGTGCCGAGGATCTTGTTGGTCTCTACGCCGGCCTTCCACTCCTCCTTGGACTGGCCGTTGCCCAGGTCCGCATCGATCCACGGGATCAACGAGCCGGCCAGCGGCACGCCGAACTGGGTGGCGTCGATGTCGGTGCGCTGGTGGGCCAGGACCTTGCGGTCGATCTCGAGGATGGCCGACGCCGGGTCGTCCAGTTCCGTGCTGACCTCGGCGTTGAGCGTGCCGAACTGGCTGAGCAGTTCACGCATGTGCCGGGCGCCGCCGCCGGAGGCCGCCTGGTAGGTCATGGAGGTTCCCCACTCGACCAGTCCGTTGGTGAACAGGCCGCCCAGGCCCATGAGCATGCAGGAGACCGTGCAGTTTCCGCCGATGAAGTCCTTGACCCCGCCGTCCAGGCCGGCGTCGATGACGTCGCGGTTGATCGGGTCCAGGACGATGATCGAGTCTTCGCTCATCCGCAGGGTGGAGGCGGCGTCGATCCAAAGGCCGTTCCAGCCGCGGCTGCGCAGTTCGCCGTGGACCTGCTTGGTGTAGTCACCACCCTGGGCGGTGACGATGATCGGCAGCTTCGCGAGGGTCTCGACGTCGTAGGCGTCCTCCAGCTTCCCGGCCGCGCCGGACGCTGCACCGGCGATGTCCGGGGCTGCACCGCCCGCGTTGGAGGTGGAGAAGAAGACCGGGTTGATGGCGGCGAAGTCGCCCTCGTCCTGCATGCGCTGCATTAGGACGGAGCCGACCATGCCGCGCCATCCGACCAGTCCGACGGTCGGGGAAGCTGCTGTAGTCATTGGGCCAGTTTAGACTTCACGCCGCCGGAGCCGCAGTCGGTTACGCCACAGCCGGACGGTTGCGGCGTAACCGACTATTCGGCCGGCCGGGGCAGGTCACGGGCCTTGCGGAGCTTCTCGGCCTTGCGTTCCTTGATGAAGCCGGCCCAGCCGGCAAAGAGCGGAAACAGCACCAATACGTACATCCACCAGATCTCGCCCATGATGTGCCACTGGTCCGTCAGGGCCATCTGGACAACCGCGTAAAGCATCAGCCCGAACAGCGCCGTCATCAGCAGGGACAGGAACAACAGCCCACCGGAGGAGTTCACGGGCTTGATGACGCCGAGGCCGTCGTCCTTGCGGACCCCGTATTCCTCGTCGGTATAGGCGACGATCTCACCATTTTCGGCAAGGCGGTGCCTCACGGGTTCCTTCGGCGCAGGCGACGGCGTGTATCCCGGTTCCTGCGGGACATCCCGGCTACGCCTCGCCACGGGACTCCTCAATGCCGGCCAGCAGCCCGGCGTCGTCCAGCGGGGCGCTCTCTGCAACCTCGTCGGTGGCGAAGTCCGGAACGCCGGTGGCCCAGTCGCGGCCGTCGCGGCGGACCAGCAGGTGCTTCTCCTCCTGCAACGTCTTGAAGACCAGGTAGGCCGTGCCGCCCGGGTGTTCCTCGACGTGCTGGCGGAGCACCCGCAGGATGGCCTCCGCGGAGCCGATGGTGGGATCCTGCGCGAACGCAAACCAGGTCCCCAGGGCGCGAGGCTGCAGCATGAGGGCTACCTCCGGTGCTTCGATAAGCACCACGTTGTCCATGCTGTCCTCGGTCAGGAGGGACATCTCGGTCCAGCGCGTCGCATGGCCCATGGCCGTTGCGACGGCGGCGGCGACGCCCTTGACGCCGACCTGGTCGTCGTCAGAGACGACGGCCAGGTCCCGGGCCAGCAGGGAGGATGCGCCGGCCGTGTTCAGCGTGGAGTCCTCGACGAGTTCCTCGGCGCGGAAGACGCTGACGGAACGGTCACGGGAAGGTCCCTCGAAAACGTTGAGGAGGTAGGCGAGTTCCCCCACCCCGAAACCGATGACGTCGACGCCGAGGCGCGGTTCCTGGGTCGTTTCGTGCTGGACGGTCATCTAGGTCTCCTAATCTCCAAAGCCGAAGAACTTGGCCACGGACTTTCCTGCATTCTTGACGTTGTTGGCGGTGTCGCTGACAAACTTGCCGGGGTCCTTCACGGCATTGACCACACCCTCACCGATGTCCTTACCCACGCTGGTGATCGTGTCCCAGTTCTCGTAGACCGCGATCCCCACGCTGGCCACCTGGCAGACGGTGCCGGCGGGCGGGGGAAGGAAGCAGCCGACGCCGAGAAGGGCTTTGCCGGCGCTTGCCGCACCCCCCTTGATGTCGCCGTCGGCGAACTTGGCGACGGAGTCATACGTGTTGAAGCCGACGCCGGCCCATCCCAGGCCGCGGGCGATGCCGGACTTGCCGAGCCACTCCAGGCTCGTGCCCTTGCCGAGCCAGGGCTTCTCCGCGATGAAACCGCCGAGCTTGTCCAACGGCTTGACGAAGTTGTTGAGGTTCTTCAGCGACGCCGCGTCCGAAGCCTTGTCGATGACGTTGAGGGTGCGGCTGGCCTTGGAAGAATCCTTGAGCAGCCCTTCAAGGGTCTTGTTGCCCGCTGTGGTCTGCCAGAGGTTGCGGATCTCGAAGCCCGGGCCGCCGAGCCGGTGCCTGCCCATGGTGAAGAGGGCGTTCACCAGTTCGGCGCGCTGGTTCTTCAATACCCAGCCGTACTGCCCGACGGTCTTGGCCAAGGTGAGCGGGGTCTTGATATTCTTCTGGATTCCCATGAACGTCTTGAGTCCCGCGGCGCCGCCGGCGAGGATGCCGCCGGCCACAGCCCACGCCCCAGGGCCGGACCCGTGGCCGAGCGGACCCAGTGGTCCGCCGCCGGACCCGGCCTTGGCGTTACTGGCCTTCTCCTGCTCGTCGGCCTGCGTCAGAAGCTGCTTGGACTGCTGCTTGAGCGCCCGTGCGGTCTGCTGGATCAGGGCGCGGTGGCTGCCGTTCCACTCCGAGGTGAAGCGCGCGCTGTCCGCACCCTTCCACGACGTGTTGTTGTTGATCGCCGCCGTCAGGGCCGTCGACTGCTGCAGCAGCGTCTCCGAGGTTTGCCCGAAGCTTTGCGCCAGCATGCGCAGCTGAGCGACGTCGGCGCCCCACATGTTACCTGCCACGATGTACATCCCCCTCTGTCGGGCACCAGCCTACTGTGCCGCTGCCGCACTCCCACGTATTCCCCCGGCCGCTGTCCACCTCAGCGAGGGGACCCGTGAACCGGACCGCCCCAATCTAACCCGGTTGCCGGCAGGCCGCGATGGGGTGCTCTCCCCATCCGGGTCCGCCGGGCGAAAAGGGCGAAGGCGCCCGCTACTCGCCGTCGTCGGCCAGCAGGGCGCTCTTGCGCCGCCGCAGCGCGAACATGGCGCCGAAGGCGAACACCTGGGTGACAATCACGAGCACGATCGCCCCGGCAATCTTGTTGCCGCCCAGGATCATGGTCAGTCCCACGATCGCGGACAGCAGCGCCAGCAGCGGCAGCAACATGTAGCCCAGGACGAACAGGGTTTCGGGTTTACGCAGCATTATTTGGCCTCCGTACGGCGCCAGAGGGTGATCCGGTAGCGGGTGCCGTTGGCGGCGGTGAGCCAGCCGTCGGCCGGGTAATTGGTTTCCGCGCGCCACTCGTAGCCGAGCTCGGGGGCGAAGGTGTCGCCTTCGGCTGCGGTGTCGATGGTGGTGACGACGGCGACGTCGGCCAGGTCCAGGGCCTGCGCGTAGATCTCCCCGCCGCCAATCACCCAGACCATCTCCGGGCCGGGGGCGAACTGGGACTCCAGGAGCGCCTCATCGAGGGATGCCACGGCCAGGGCGCCCTCCGCCTCGGGGGTGTCGCCCCAGCCGTCCTGCCGGGTGATGACGATGTTGGCCCGGCCGGGCAGGGGGCGGAATTTGGCCGGGAAGGACTGCCAGGTCTTCCGGCCCATGATGACCGGGTGCCCCGCGGTGAGCCGGCTGAAGTGCCGCATGTCCTCGGGCAGCTCCCACGGCATGGTGCCGCCTTGGCCGATCACTCCGGTGCTGGTCTGCGCCCAGACCAGGCCCAGGCCGGTGAGGCTGCCGTGCAACTTGTCGGTGAAGCCGCCGGGCTCCGCGGGGGCAGCCGCCGAGTTGCCCTGCCGGGGATCGGTGCTCATACGGCGATCGGGGCCTTGATCGTGGGGTGGTGCCGGTAGCCGACCACCTCGAAGTCCTCAAGGGTGTAGTCGAAGATCGACGCCGGGGTGCGGGTGAGCTTCAGCGTCGGGTACTCGTACGGTTCGCGTTCCAGCTGGGTGCGGACTTGGTCCACGTGGTTGTCGTAGATGTGCACGTCCCCGCCGGTCCAGACGAATTCACCGGGTTCCAGCCCGGTCTGCTGGGCGACCATCAGGGTCAGCAGGGCGTAGGAGGCGATGTTGAACGGGACACCGAGGAAGAGGTCGGCCGAACGCTGGTATAGCTGGCAGGAGAGTTTGCCGTCGGCCACGTAGAACTGGAAGAACGCGTGGCAGGGCGGCAGCGCCATGTTCTTGAGCTCGGAGACGTTCCAGGCGGAGACGATGTGCCGGCGGGAGTCCGGGTTGCTCTTGAGGTTTTTGATGAGCTCGGCGATCTGGTCGATGTGCCCGCCGTCGGGCGTGGGCCAGGACCGCCACTGCACGCCGTAAACCGGGCCCAGCTCGCCGTCGGCGTCGGCCCATTCGTTCCAGATGGTGACGCCCTGCTCCTGCAGCCACTTCACGTTGCTGTCGCCGCGCAGAAACCAGAGCAGCTCGGCGGCGATCGACTTGAAGTGCACCCGCTTGGTGGTGATCAGCGGGAAGCTGTCGGCGAGGTCGAAGCGCAGCTGTCGGCCGAAGACGCTGCTGGTGCCGGTCCCCGTGCGGTCGGACTTGTGGGTGCCGTGCTCCAGGACGTCGCGAAGCAGGTCTTCGTAGGGCGTTGGGATGCTCACCCCACCAGTCTACTGACCGGAGTCCTGCGGCGGTGTCCGGCGGTCAATCCTAGTCGAAGGTGCCGGACAGCCGGCCCCGCACCAGCTCGAGGACTGCCGCATCGTCCAGATGGGCAGAACGGGCAGCGGCGATGAGGCGGTCGGCAGCCTGCTCCACCTCGACGCCGGCGCCTCCCGGGCTGGCCCCCGGTGGCAGTGAGGTTGCCACCGTCGTCCCCTTCCGGCGGCCCGTCTCGACCAGGCCGGCGTGCTCCAATTCCCGGTACGCCCGGGCGACCGTACCCGCGGCGATGCCCAGGTCCGCCGCCAGCCGCCGCACGGTCGGGAGGTGTGCCCCCGGCTCGAGTGCACCGGCGGAGATCAACGCCGCAATTTGCGCCCGGATTTGCTCGAACGGGGGAACTGCCGAGCGGAGATCGATGGAAAGTCCTGCGGTCATGCGGCCGGCTGTGGGGTGGGACGTACGAAACCTCGGTGCGGAAGACGGACGGGCACGATGGCGATGACGATGGCGGCAGCAACGAAGACGCCTCCCGCCAGGGATGCGGGCCACCACTCACCGACGGAGTACCCGAAAGGCACTCCGGTCCCGGCCGGCGCGAAGACCGCAGCCCATGCCGGGGTTTGGGTCATCAGCAAGGCGGCGGTCAACGCGGCGAGGAGCGACGACAGGGTCCTCACGGCCCGGTGCACGGTGACGGCCCGGAGCGCTGCGTCCGGCCCGTTGGGGACGCTTCGCCGGAACCGGGCGAGAAGTGCGACCGGCAGGGAGGCGGCCGCGCCGACAGCCGCCAGCCCCGCGATGGGCAGCCAGTCCGCCGCACCGCCGAGTGAACTCTGACCGATGGCCGTGATTGCCAAGGCCAGCAGGAATGCGACGAGCGCCAGGACTGCCGTGGTCAGCATCGCCGGGCCGACGGTCCGGCGTGGCTGGCTGCGGGGGACTCCGGCGTCGCCGTAGTTGTGCCGGAGCACCAGCTCCCCGGCGGCCAGGCCGGCCGATGAGGCAACCGCGGCGACGGTGGCGAAGACGGCCCAGCCCAGCTCGAAGGTTTCGGCAGCCGGACCGGAGAGGACGAATTCCCCCACCACCAGCGGCAACCCGGCAGCAGCGGCGTGGAGCGGTCCGAGCGAGGACAGCAATCGCGCCGCCGGATGCTGGCCGGATCGCAGCCCCTCAACCGGACGGTTATCGGGTCCGAGCAGCGACGCCGCCAGCGTGGGCGGCCGCCAGCAGAACATCACCAGCAACACCGCCATGCCGGCCAGTCCGGCCGGATTGACCCACCCCGTGGAAACGGCGGCCGGATCCGGGTGTGTCGCGTAGTTGCCCGCGATGACGCCCAGGCCCGCGGCGATGGTGGCGACGGTTCTGAGCAGGCGGTTCATGGCGATGCTGCGCAGCGTCGCATTGTCCGCGGCGTCGAGGGCCTCCAGCTGACGGCGGCCGGCGATGAGAAGGAGCACCAGCACAGTGCCGCCGGCCAGGACCACCAGGGCCGCGCCGAGCCAGGCGGCCAGTTCCACTCCGGGGATGCGCCCGTCGCGGCCCCCCAGGAGCAGGGGGACGGATCCGTCGTTCACGGTGACGGCCGGGACGGCGTCGAAGCCGGCAGCATCGCGACGACGGCGATCAACGCGCCGGCCGCTACGAAAATCCCGCCCGTCACCAGCGCCAGGCGGCGCGGCAGGAAATCCCGGATCCGCCGAACGGAGAGCACCGTCCGCCGTCGCGCCTGCTGGGGCCCGGGGTAGCTGAGCTGGCCCACCGCGAGGCAGCCCAGGACCGGCCAGGCCAGGGCTAGAACGACGGCCTCTGTAACCCTGGGATAGGGCGCCGCCGAGGGATTGGCCGGGATGATGCCAAGGTTCATCGCGCCCTGAAGCGAGCTGGCAACCCAGCCGATGATCCCCACCCAGAGCGCATGATTGGACAGCGATGCGGCCGACGTTCCGGTGGCGGGATCGTGGCTCACCCAACGGAGCACGATGTACACCACCATGGCGCCCAGCGAGAGCCCCACCACCAGCATCGATGGCACGTACAGAAGGCCCGGCATAAGATCCCCCAATGATCCGCCTAGTTTGTATCAAGCAGTTGATACAAACTAGCTGGGCGGGGAACCGGGGTCAAGGACCTAGTCGTCGAACGGGCGGAACTGCTCCACGGCGATGACCTTGCCCTTGGCCCGCGAGACGTGGCAGACCACGAGTTCGCCCGGCGCAAGATACGGATCCGACTCCGGCAGCAGGGCGCGGAGCCGGGAGTTCATGTGCTTGCCCAGCTGCGCGAACACGGTGGGGAGCGCCGGGCGGTGCGTGCACAGCGCCACCGGCCGTTCCTTGTCGAACAGGCCCTCCACCACGTTGGCAGTCTTGTGCGGGCTGCGGCTGTGCAGGTGTTCGGTGAGCGAATCGTGCAGCTTGACCTTGGCCTCCACGGCCTTGGCGTAGGGCGCGACGGTGGCGACGCAGCGCAGCCACGGGCTGGTGACCACCCGGGAAGGGCGCCACGCCTGCAACAGCCGGCCCACGGCCTGGGCCTGGCGGGTCCCGGTGGCGGCCAGCGGACGGTCGCCCTCAGCCTTGGACCAGGAGGAGCGGGGCTTGGCCTTGGCGTGTCGGATCACCACAAGGGGCCAGGTCTCCAGCTCGTGCCGCTCGTGGGCTGCCACCAGGGCGTCCAGCGGGGCGCGGTCGGAGGGATTGGTGAGCAGGCGGGCGGCCTTCTCCGGCGCGCACCAGAGGACACTGTCCACTTCCTTGCCGTCCGGGTGCAGGGGAGCGCCGTCGACGTCGACCGCCCAGTAGTGCACCACCTTCAGCCCGGCGTTGACCCGGTAGTGGATCGGCGGCAGGGGGATGCCCAGCGGCGCCCGCAGGCCGATTTCCTCGGAGACCTCCCGCGCCGCGCACTCGGGAACCGTTTCGCCCGGATCCAGTTTTCCCTTGGGCCAGGACCAGTCGTCGTAGCGGGGCCGGTGGATCAGCAGGACCTCCAGCTTGTCCTTCTTTACCCGCCAGGGCAGGGCCCCGGCGGCGACGACGGCGATCGTTTCGCCGGCATGCTCGGTCTGGTCGGCTGCCAGCGCGTCGCTGTTCACTACCGGCGGCCCTAGCGCAGGCTCGCCGGGCGCTGCCGGGAACGGGACGCGAGCAGCCAGGACTGGACGTCCTGGAGTTCGGTGCCGTCCTCGGCGAGGTGGTGGCGGGACCACTCACCGCTGCGGTCCAGGTGCCAGCTTGCCGTCGCGGGATCCATGTACCGGCGGAGCATGTCCAGCACGTAGGTGACGTCGTCGCTGCTGGAGAGCTGGACAAGGGCCTCGACCCGGCGGTCCAGGTTGCGGTGCATCATGTCCGCGGAGCCGATGTAGACCACGGGGTCCCCGGCGTTGGCGAAGGCGAAGACGCGCGAGTGTTCCAGGAACCGGCCCAAAATGGAGCGGACCGTGATGTTCTCGCTCAGGCCCGGCACGCCCGGCCGCAGCGAGCAGATGCCGCGGACGATCACGTCCACCTTCACGCCGGCCTGCGAGGCCCGGTAGAGGGAGTCGATGATGGCCTCGTCGACCATGGAGTTGACCTTGATCTGCACCCGGGAGGCGATGCCGGCCCGGGCGTTGCGGATCTCGGTTTCAATCCGGTCAATCAGGCCGGACCGGACGGACCGCGGCGCCACGAGCAGCCGCTTGAACGTGGACTTGGGAGCGTAGCCGGAGAGCTGATTGAACAGCCGGGACAGGTCCTCCCCCACCTGCTCGTTGGCGGTCAGCAGGCCCAGGTCCTCGTAGTAGCGGGCGGTGCGGGGGTGGTAGTTGCCAGTGCCGATGTGGCAGTAGCGGCGCAGCCCGTCCACTTCCTGGCGCACGACCAGGGAGAGCTTGCAGTGGGTTTTCAGGCCCACGATGCCGTACACCACGTGCACGCCGGCCTGCTCGAGCTTCCGGGCCCAGGAGATGTTGGCCTGCTCATCGAAGCGGGCCTTGATCTCCACCAGGGCCAGGACCTGCTTGCCCGCCTCGGCGGCGTCGATCAGGGCGTCGACGATCGGCGAGTCACCGGAGGTGCGGTACAGGGTCTGCTTGATGGCCTGGACCTTGGGGTCCGCGGCGGCCTGCTCCAGGAACGCCTGGACCGAGGTGGAGAACGAGTCGTACGGGTGGTGCAGCAGGATGTCCCGGCGGCGCATCGCCGCGAAGACGTTGGCCGCCTTCGAGGTCTCGGACTCGTTCAGGTAGCGGGAGGTGTGCGGGACGTGCTTGGGGTAGTGCAGGTCCGCCCGGTCGATCCCGGCGACGACGGAGAGGCCGCGCAGGTCCAGCGGCGCGGGCACGGAGTACACCTCGGATTCCTCGACGCCCAGCTCACGGATCAGCAGCGCCCGAATGTTGGGGTTGATGTCGTTGGTGAGTTCCAGCCGGACGGGCGGGCCGAAGCGGCGGCGCAGCAGTTCCTTTTCCAGCGCCTGCAGCAGGTTCTCGGCGTCGTCCTCTTCGACCTCGACGTCCTCGTTGCGGGTCACGCGGAAGGTGTGGTGCTCCAGCACCTCCATGCCGGCGAACAGCTGGTCCAGGTGGACGGCGATGACTTCCTCGAGTGCGATGAAACGGGCCACCCGGCCGGGCACGGACCCGGCGCGCGGGCCATCGATGGAGATCAGTCGCGGCAGCTGGTCGGGGACCTTGACGCGGGCGAAGAGTTCCTTGTCGCTGACCGGGTTGCGGACCACGACGGCGAGGTTCAGGGAGAGCCCGGAAATGTAGGGGAACGGGTGCGCGGGGTCCACGGCCAGCGGCGTCAGGATCGGGAAGACCTTCTCGGCGAACATGGCGCTGAGCTGGTCCTTGGCCTGGTCGTCCAGCTCGTCCCAGTGCATCAGGTGGATGTGCTCGTAGGCCAGGGCCGGGCGGATCTGCTCGGCCCAGACCCGGGCGTGGCGCTGCTGCAGGCGGTGCGCCTCCTCGCCGATCTGTTCCAGGACCTGCATGGGGCTCAGCCCTGCGGGGGACGGCACGGCGAGTCCGGTGGCGATGCGGCGCTTGAGGCCGGCCACCCGGACCATGAAGAACTCGTCCAGGTTGGAGGCGAAGATGGACAGGAAGCTGACCCGCTCCAGCAGGTGCAGGTTCGGATCCTCGGCCAGTTCCAGGACGCGGGCGTTGAAGGCCAGCCAGCTCAGCTCGCGGTCCAGGAAACGGTCCGGGCTGATGTCGCCCTCGGGTTCGAGGTTCGGGGCGAACTCCGGGATGTCGATCCGGTCCTGGGTGGCGCGCGAGGCGGGAACTTCGGAGGAGCCGAACCGTGCCCGCGCCGGCCGGGAGGAGGTGTTCTGCGTTCCGGCTTTAGACGTGGCCGTCCCGGCGTGTTCCCGTTGCATGGTCTCTCCTAATGCTGGCGCGATGTAGCTTCAACCTTACAAGGATTCGCACCCCGGTGAGCCCGTTTGATGCCGGACCCGGAGGCCGTGGTGGGACCTAGCCGGCGGGCCGCGGCGCGTACATGACGTCCATGTCCCAGCGGGTGAAGCCGAGCCGGCGGTAGAGCGCGACGGCGGGGATATTGTCCCCGTCGACGTACAGCATCACCGCGTGCAGGCCCTGACGCTGGAGGTGGCGGATCCCGGCGACGGTGAGGGCCTTGCCCAGCCCGGTGCCCTGGGCCTCCGGGGCGACGCCGACGACGTAGACCTCGCCGATCGCGGGGTGGTCGCCGTGCCGGGGGTGGATCTTGGTCCAGTGGAAGCCCAGCAGCCGTCCCGAGGCATCTTCGGCGAGCAGGAATCCCTCGGGGCTGAACCAGTCCTCGGCCATCCGGGCGTCCAGGTCGGCCCGGGTCATGGCGCCCTGTTCGGGGTGGTGGACGAACGCGGCACGGTTCACCGCCAGCCAGGCCTCCTCGTCCCGTCCTGGCTCGAAGCTGCGGAGGGTCACGCCCTCCGGCAGCGGCACATCGGGCAAATCCGAGGCTGCCGTGGCCAGCCGCATCTTCCACAGTTCCCGGACCGGGACGTACCCGTACCGGGCGGCAAGGTCCGCCGCGGCCTCGTGGTTGCCGTGCGACCACGCCTTCAGGCCATCGAAGCCGCGGACGCGCTGCAGTTCACTGACCAGACGGTCCGCGACGCCCTGGTTGCGGTAGCTGGGGTGCACCGCCACCTCCAGCACCGCGCCGCCGTCCGGTTCCCCGATCACGACGGCGACGCCGGCCAGGTCGTTGCCGTGCGGACCGGCGGGAGCGGCGGCACTCTGGGGGGCGGCGTCGGCGTCCGTCGCCTTGCCGGAATAGTCGGGGGAGTAGAGCGCCAGGGTCATCACCGAATGCGGGCCGGCGTCCGCGGCGCGCAGTGTGACCAGCGTCTGCTCGGACAGGGGCGGGTTGCCGTCGGATTCCTCCGCGGCGGCCACCAGCGTCCTGACATCGCGCAGCAGCTGCTCGTCGACAGCTCCCTGCAGGGTGAGTACGGGCCAGTTTTCCGGGTGCGCGGGACTCATGGTGCAAGGCTATACGTCCGCGGGCCCGGGGAGGGGGTATCGGCCGGATTTGATGCTTCGCCGCCGGATGCGTATAGTCGGTAACTCATCCGGCGCAGGGATTGATCGATGAGATCGCTGTTTCGGAATCTGAGGGGGATCCACCAGTGGGGTGGCCTCGATACGTTCGACCCGTATGTCCTCCACAAAAGCGCCGTAGGGCGCATAAGAAAGGCCCCGGACCTGATGGTCCGGGGCCTTTATGTTTTCCGCTTACTGCGATTTGCGGTTTGTGTCGGTATGTCTCCGCCGCGCCGCCGGGGCTACGCCTCGGAGAGTTCCTCATCCGGCTGCCGGGCCAGGGTGAGCCGGTAGCCGACGTTGCGTACGGTGCTGATCAGGTTTTCGTGGTCCGCGCCGAGCTTGGCGCGCAGGCGCCGGACGTGCACATCGACGGTGCGGGTGCCGCCGTAGTAGTCGTAGCCCCAGACCTCGGTGAGCAGCTGCTGGCGGGTGAACACGCGTCCGGGGTGCTGGGCCAGGTACTTCAGCAGTTCGAATTCCTTGAACGTCAGGTTCAGCACGGCGCCGTTGACCCGGGCGGTGTAGCTGGCCTCGTCAATCACAACGCCGGCCGCGCGGATCTCGGTGGGGGTGTCGTCCTGGTCCGGCATGGCGCGGGCGATGCCGAGCCGGATCCTGGCCTCCACCTCGGCCGGTCCGGCGGACTCGAGCAGGATGTCGTCGACGGCCCACGCGGAGGAGACGGCGGCCATGCCGCCCTCGGTGAGGATCAGCATGAGCGGGGCGCTGAGGCCCGTGGCCTTCAGGAGCTGGGTCAGGGAGCGGGCGCCCACCAGGTCCTTGCGCGCGTCGAGCAGGACGATGTCGCACGGGTCGGTCTCGAGCAGTGCCGTGGGCTCCGCCGGCAGGATGTGGACCCGGTGGTTGAGCAACTCAAGCGCAGGCAGGACGTCCACCGATGAGCCGGTGCTGTTCGTCAATAACAGGATGTGCGACATGGTTCCTCCAAGGGGTGTCCGCGCATCGTTGGGCGTTTGTGCCGGGCTTTCACCGGCCGGTACTGGACTCCCGGTCCGGGCTCCGGTGTGCGGAGCCCTGCTTGAAGTCTGGTGCGGCCCTGGGTGGGGCCGGCCGGGGGAGCGTAGCTGAGGCTCTGAGTATACCCAAACGCCTTCCCGCGGGCACGGTTTAGCGGCTTGCCGCGTCCGCTGCTGCGACACAAAACGTTCATATAGGGCAGGATTGACCGGAGAACCGCCGCGGGAAGAACCGCAGTCCACAGAGCAGCCAACACGGCAGTCACTAGAGCCGCACGGGGGAGAACCGCATTGGGAAGAAGCGCATGAAGTCCTGGAGCGTCGGTGTTATCGGCATGGCCGGGCTCGCCGCGATCGTCGCCGGAGCCTACTCCACCCCGGAGGTCCTGCTGGCCGTAGCCGTGCTGACCGCCGCCCTCGTGGGCTTCGGCTGGCCGTACTTCCTGGGTATCCCGGCCAAAAAGACCCTCGCCGCGCTGATCGGGCTGCCGGGGATCGGCTCCGCGGTGGCCGCAACCTACCTGCCGGGTCCGGCCTTCCTGGCCTGGACCCCGGCCTTCGTCGCCGCTGGGGTGATGGCGGTGTTCGTCATGCAGCTGATCCGCGGCACCGGCCAGGCCCAGCGGCTCGAATCCACCCTCGGATCCTGCGCCGGGGTCCTGCTTTCCTGCCTTGGCGCCGGCTGGATCGCTTGCTCCCGGTTCAACGGGGTCAAGGAGATGCTGCTCATCGCCGCCATCAGCGCGGCGATCGCGCTCGCGGCCGGCCTGATCCGCTGGCCGGACCGGGTGGTGGCGCCCCTGGGCATCGTCGGGGCCGGGCTGGCCGGCCCGCTGGCGGGCCTGGCGATCTCGAACATCGCCGTGGTGCCCGGGGCGCTGGTCGGAATAGTGGTCGGCGCCGTGCTGGTCAGCTTCCGCCGCCTCGTGATCATCCGCGGCGAAACCCTGAACCTCGCGGCGGTCCTCGGAATGGGGCTGGGACCGGTCTCCGCCGTCGGATCCCTGGCCTACTTCATCGATAAACTCCTCATCTACTAACGCGTTAGGATGTCATCATGTCCGTACTTGCATTTGAAATCTTCTTCCTTGTCCTGCTTGCCGTGGCCGGCCTGTCCATGGCCTGGTTCGCCGGTTTCGTGGTCTACCGCCTCTTCAAGGGCCAGAAGTAACCACCACCCCGCAACCGCCCGGAAACCGTCGCTTTAGAGGTCAACGCCGTGCCCATTGAGATCCCCACCGATCTGACGCCCGAAATCGTTCCGCTGTCCTGGCTCATTGGTGAGTGGGAAGGCCGCGGCCGGCTGGGTGCCGGCGACGAGGATTCCGAGCACTTCCTGCAGCACGTCTCCTTCACCCACAACGGCCTGCCCTACCTGCAGTACCGGGCCGAATCGTGGCTGACCGATGACGAGGGCACCAAGCTGCGACCGCTGACGGTGGAGACCGGCTTCTGGGCCCTCGACCGGAAGCAGCGCGAGGAGGACGGCGGTCCCGGCCTGATCCCGGCCGACATCGTCCCCGTGTTCAAGAGCGCCGAAGAGGTCGAGGAGCTCCGCAACGCCGACGGCGGGTTCGACATCTCCGTCTCCATCGCCCACCCGGGCGGCATCTCCGAGCTGTACTACGGCCAGATCAAGGGCCCGCAGATCCAGCTCAGCACAGACCTGGTGATGCGCGGCAGCCACTCCAAGGACTACACCGCGGCCACCCGCATCTTCGGACTGGTGGACGGGAACCTCCTCTGGCGGTGGGACGTTGCAGCCGGCAAGAGCCAGGCCGGCGACGGCGGCCTGGAAGCCCACGCCTCCGCCATCCTCAGCAAGGTCGGCTGACAGCGC
Source organism: Arthrobacter sp. NPDC080086 (assembly GCF_040702285.1). Lineage (NCBI taxonomy): Bacteria > Bacillati > Actinomycetota > Actinomycetes > Micrococcales > Micrococcaceae > Arthrobacter > Arthrobacter sp. NPDC080086. The sequence goes on along the minus strand of NZ_JBFBKP010000049.1, from coordinate 20,679 downwards.
AGCTGCCCGGGACCGCTCCCCGCCGCCGGCTTTCCATAAGTCCGCATCGAACGCGGGGAGCAGTGCCAATAAAGGGAGCAGTCCATGAATGATCCGCAGACCAGCGAAGCCGGCAAACGCCGCTACGACGACCTCTCCGCCGTCTTCTTCAACGGCACACTGAAGAAGTCGCCCGAGACCTCCAACACGGACGGGCTGATCCAGATCAGCCGCCGGATCATGGAGAAGCAGGGCGTCACCACCCGGGTCATCCGGACCGTCGATCACGACATCGCCAGCGGCGTGTACCCGGACATGCGCGAGCACGGCTGGTCCACCGACGCGTGGCCGGAGCTGTACCCGGCGGTGCGGGACGCGGACATTGTCGTCGTCGCCGGCCCCATCTGGCTGGGCGACAACTCCTCGCAGACCAAGAAACTCATCGAACGCCTCTACGCCCACTCCGGCGAACTGAACTCCCGGGGCCAGTGGGCGTTCTACCCCAAGGTCGGCGGGTGCCTCATCACCGGCAACGAGGACGGCATCAAACATTGCGCCATGAACGTGCTCTACAGCCTGCAGCACATCGGTTTTACCATCCCGCCCCAGGCCGACGCCGGCTGGATCGGCGCCGTGGGTCCCGGTCCCAGCTACCTCGATGAGGGCTCCGGCGGGCCGGAGAACGACTTCACCAACCGCAACGCCACCTTCATGACCTGGAACCTTTTGCACCTGGCCCGGATGCTCAAGGACGCCGGCGGGATCCCGGCCTACGGCAACCTGCCCGAGGCCTGGAAATCGGGCACCCGTTTTGGCTTCGAAAATCCGGAATACCGCTGAGGACAGAGGACTTCTACTTCATATGAGCACCAAGAGCCCTTTGCTGTCGCGCCCCGGAGCCGTGGAGGCCGCCGGACCCGACGCCGGCGTGGCCGCCCACTACGGCGAGCCCCTGCGTGAGCAGCGCGCCCTGGCGGCCGGCACCGCCGTCGTCGACCTCTCCCACCGCGGGGTGGTCACGGTCACCGGACCCGACCGCCTGAGCTGGCTTAACACCCTGTCCTCGCAGCAGGTCACGGCACTGCCCCCGGGCCAGTCCACCGAGCTGCTGCTGCTCAGCGTGCAGGGCCGGATCGAGTTCGACGCCCGCGTCGTCGACGACGGCGCCACCACTTGGCTGATCGTCGAGGCCGCGGAGGCCGCCCCGCTGGCGGAGTGGCTGAACCGGATGAAGTTCATGCTCCGGGTGGAGATCGCCGACGTCTCCGCGGATTGGGCCGTGCTGGGCAGCACCCGGGCTGTCCCCGAATGGGACCGCCTGACCGTCTGGGAGGATCCGTGGCCGCACGTCGGCGCCGGAGGGTACTCCTACGCCGTCGTGGCGGAGCAGGAGCACCCCGGGCTGGAGCGGCCGTGGTTCGAATACCTGGTCCCCGCAGCGGAGCTTGAAGCCTCGGTGGGGGAGCGCCCCCTCGCCGGAACCCTCGCTGCCGAGGCGCTGCGCATCGCCGCCTGGCGTCCGCGCTGGGGTGCGGAGACCGACGAGAAGACCATCCCGCACGAGCTGGACCTGCTGCGCACGGCGGTCCACCTGGCCAAGGGCTGCTACAAGGGCCAGGAAACCGTCGCCCGCGTCCACAACCTCGGCCACCCGCCCCGCCGCCTGGTGTTCCTCCAGCTCGACGGCTCCCAGCACACGCTGCCCGCCGTCGGCAGTGACGTGCTCGCCGGGGACAAGAAGGTCGGCACCGTGACTTCGGTGGGCCAGCACTACGAAATGGGCCCGGTGGCCCTCGCGGTGATCAAGCGCTCCGTCGATCCGGCGCAGGTCCTGACGGTCGCCGACGGCACCGAAACCTACCCCGCGGCCCAGGAACTCGTGGTCGCGCCCGACGCGGGCCAGGTCGTCGGCCGTCAGACCGGATTCCTGAGGAGCCCCCGATGACCGGCGAACAGCATTCATCCACGCAGGCCCCCGACGCGGACACCGTCGACCTCGCGCACCGGCTTTTCGACGCCGCCCGGGAGGGTGACACGGCCCTTCTGGCGGCGTACCTCTCCGCCGGCGCCCCCGCGGCGCTGAGCACCGCCTCCGGCGACTCCCTCCTGATGCTGGCCACCTACCACGGCCACGCGGAAACGGTGCGGCTGATCCTGGCCCACGGCGGCGACGCCAACACCGCCAACGACCGCGGCCAGACCCCGCTGGCCGGCGCCGTCTTCAAGGGTTACCGCGACGTTGTCGAGGCGCTGGTCGACGCCGGTGCAGACCCCGACGCCGGCAGCCCCACCGCCCGGGACGCGGCCACCATGTTCGCGCGCAGCGAGATCCTCGCCCTGTTGCGCTGACCTGGCTGTCCCACCCCGGCTGTAGTCTCAACGCTCCACCTTCACCCCGGCAGTAAGCACCTAAAGGAAGAACCGATGGAAAACGTAGCGCGGCCCTGGGCGGCCCTCTGGTCCCTGGTGATTGGGTTCTTCATGATCCTGATCGACACCACCATCGTCTCGGTGGCGAACCCGAAGATCATGGAAGGACTCAACGCTGACATCAACTCGGTGATCTGGGTGACCAGCGCCTACCTGCTGGCCTACGCGGTTCCGCTCCTGATCACCGGACGCCTGGGCGACCGGTTCGGTCCGAAGCGGCTCTACCTCACCGGCCTGGTGGTCTTCACCCTTGCCTCACTCTGGTGCGGGCTTTCCGGCGACATCCAGACTCTCATCGCGGCCCGCGTATTGCAGGGCCTCGGGGCCGCGCTGATGACGCCGCAGACCATGGCCGTCATCACCAGGATTTTCCCGCCGGACCGCCGCGGTGCCGCCATGGGCATCTGGGGCGCCACCGCCGGCGTCGCCACCCTGGTGGGCCCCATCCTGGGCGGCGTGCTGGTGGACGGGCTTGGCTGGGAATGGATCTTCTTCATCAACATTCCGGTCGGGATCGTCGGCTTCGTGCTGGCCTCCCGGTTCGTCCCGGCGCTGGACACCCACCCGCACAAGTTCGACATCCCCGGCGTCCTGCTCAGCGCCGTCGGCCTGTTCCTGCTCGTGTTCGGCATCCAGGAGGGTGAAACCTTCAATTGGGGCACCATCAGCGGCCCGATCACCGTGTGGGGCCTGATCATCGCCGGCATCATCGTGCTCGTGGGCTTCGTCCTCTGGCAGCACTTCAACAAGGGTGAGCCGCTCCTGCCGCTGGGCCTGTTCAAGGACCGCAACTTCTCGCTGGCCAATATCGCCATCACCTCGGTTGGCTTCACGGTCACCGGGTTCGGCCTGCCCCTGATCTTCTACTACCAGGTGGTCCGCGGCCTCACGCCCACGCAGTCGGCGCTGATGATGGTGCCCATGGCCGTTATCTCCGGCGGCCTGGCCCCGGTGGTGGGCCGTATCATCGACCGGGTCAACCCGAAGTACATCACGGCCACCGGTCTGGTCCTGATGTCCGTGGCCCTGTTCTGGAACTCCTCGCTGATGCACCCGGACACGCCCATCTGGCTGTTCCTGCTGCCCAGCACCGTCCTCGGCTTCGCCAACGCCGGTATCTGGGCTCCGCTGAGCTCCACCGCCACCCGCAACCTGCCGCCGCGGCAGGCCGGCGCCGGCTCCGGCGTCTACAACACGACCCGCCAGATCGGCGCCGTCCTGGGCAGCGCCGCGATTGCCGTGTTGATCCAGTCCCGGCTGGCCGCAGAGCTTCCCGCCGCGCCGGGATCGGCTGGCAACGCCAGCCCGATGGCCTTTGGCGGCGCGCTGCCGCCGCAGCTGCATGAGGGGTTCTCGACGGCGATGGGCCAGTCCATCCTGCTGCCCGCCGTCGTCATCCTGCTCGGTGCAGCCGTGGCGCTGTTCTTCGCCAAGCCCCAGGTCACCCAGCCGTGGACGGCTCCGGCAACGGAGTCCAAGCCGACGACGGAGTCTGCGACGGCGGAGCCCGCCAAGGAGGGCCGCGACGCCGTGGCCGACGGCGTGGAAGCCCGGCAGGTCTAGGGCAATTCGCCCGGGCCGCTCGATGGGATGCCCCGTCGAGCGGCCCTGAGGGGCCGGGGCCGCAGGGGCTGCTCTAACCCAGCAGGACGCTGGTCTGGATTCCGCCGGCGGTGAAGCCCAGGCTCCGGGCGAGGGCCAGCGAACCCTTGTTGCTGACATCGGCACGCCACTGCAGGGTCAACCCTGAGGCGAGGGCCTCGTGGGCGGCTATCGACGCGGCCAGCGTCCCGAGCCCGCGCCGGCGCCACCCCGGTGCCACCAGGACCCCAAGGTGCGCCAAGATGCCCTCCCACTCGCTGTAGGCGCCGCAGGCCACGGGGGAACGGTGGCCGTCCTCGACGTGCATGATGGTGAACCGGTTTTCCAGGTCCGCCAAGCCCACCTCGTTGACGTCGTCCGGCGGGCACAGGCCCTCGAGCTCGATGGCCTCGGGGTTGCCGTGGGAGACGGTGAGCTCCTCGGCAGGCTGCCTCAGGGGCAGGTCATCGGCGAAGAAGAGGGCTGCGGCGCCGAGGCCGTGGCCGCCCCGGGCACGGGTGATCGTCAGGAGTGTGACGTGCTGGGCCAGCTCCTCGTCGGAGTAGGCTTCGGCGGCTTCCAGCGCCCAACCCGGTCCCACCAAGGCCGAACCGCCGAACAGCCGGACGAACTGCAGCGCCCGGGCGTCGTCGACGGCCCGGGTGATGCGCTGCCCGCCGGAGGCCGTGAACGCGCCGTCGTCGAGCCCCAAACGGCGGGCCCACGCGAGCTGGATGATGTCGGCGGAGCCGGGCGTGAGTGTCATGGTTCAACCCTACCCAGACCGGTAACTGCGCCGGCCCACCCCGGCTGCGGCGGCCTAGCCGAAGAGGACGGCGGCTTCCTCGTAGCGGTGCTGCGGGACGCTCTTGAGGTTGCCCAGGGCCGCCTCGAAACCGACGTGGACGATGTCCGTGCCATTGAGCGAGACCATGGTGCCCCAGCGCTCCTCCACCACAGAGTCGATGGCCGCCATGCCGAGGCGGGTGGCGAGGACCCGGTCGAAGGCGGTGGGAACGCCGCCGCGCTGGATGTGGCCGAGGACCGTGGCGCGGGTTTCGATGCCGGTGCGGGCCTCGAGTTCGGGGGCCAACAGTTCGGCGATGCCGCCCAGCCGGGGGCGGCCAAAGGTGTCCAGTCCGCGCTCGGAGTGCGGCGATTCCTGGCCCTCGGGGACGAAGCCCTCCGCGACGACCACCAGAGGTGCGCGGCCGCGCTCATGGGCGGAGACCACCCATTCGGTGATCTGCTCCATGGAGGCCTGCTGCTCGGGGATGAGGATGGCGTGGGCGCCGGAGGCCATGCCGGCGTGCAGGGCGATCCAGCCCACGTGCCGGCCCATGACCTCGGCGATCATGGTGCGGTGGTGGGATTCACCGGTGGTCCGCAGCCGGTCGATCGCCTCGGTGGCGATTTCGACGGCAGTGTCGAAGCCGAAGGTGTAGTCCGTGGCGTCGAGGTCGTTGTCGACGGTCTTGGGGACGCCGACGATCTTGAGGCCGGCGTCGGTGAGGCGCTTGGCGGCCGCGAGGGTGCCCTCGCCGCCGATTGCGATGATGGCGTCGATGCCCAGCCGGTCCATGTGGGCCTTGATGACCTCGGGGCCGCCGTTGTTTTCAAACGGGTTGGTGCGGGAGGTGCCCAGGATGGTGCCGCCCTGCTTGGCGATGCCGCGGACCATGGTCCGGGGAATCCCGATGATGTCGCCCTCGACGACGCCGCGCCAGCCGTCCAGGAATCCCACGAACTCGTGGCCGTGGACCGCGATGCCCTTGAGAACGGCGCCACGGATGACGGCGTTCAGTCCGGGGCAGTCGCCGCCGCTGGTGAGGATTCCAATTTTCATGTCTGGGCTCAAATCCTGGTTTGAAGGTGTACGGGCAGAGCGCCACGCTGAGCTCACCAAGAAGTTTAGCCGGGGATGTGGGGCAGGACACAAACCGGTTCCGGAGGCCCGGACGCACGCTGCCCCCGCCACGGGCGGTGGCGGGGGCAGCGTCAATCATGAGCCGGGGTCAGGGGCGGTTCGCGCGGCGCTCCAGGAACGTCTGGGCGATGATGGCGTTCTGCTGGTCCGGGAGGAGGGCCCAGGCGGCCAGGTAGAACACGAAGGCCGGGCCGGGCAGCAGGGCGAAGAGGAGGAACGCGATCCGGACGTAGGCGACGTCCACGTTGAGCCTGGCCGCGATGCCGCCGCAGACACCGCCGAGCCACCGCTGCGGTCCCCGGCGCAGGCCGAGGCCCCGGACAATGCTGAAGAACTTTTCCATGGATTAAGACTTCCTTGTAGTAGTGGCTTTGTCACGCTTGCGGGCGGAGACCAGGCCGCCGATCACGAGGGCCGCGCCGGCCCCGATCATCAGGCCGATCAGGACATAGGTCCCGTTCAGGACCACCAGGCCCAGGCGGGAAATGATGATCAGGGCGGCGAGGGCCAGCACGATCAGCCCCCACACCACCGTCCCCACCCGGGCGCCCTCGTTGGCGGGTGCGTTCTCCGTGACCAACGGGGTGCCGTCCGGGGTGGTTCCCGGGTCGTAGCTGCTCATGTCAGTTCCCTTCCTTCACGGTGATGTTGCTCAGGGTGCCGGAGACTTTGATGACCAGGCGGGACCCGGCGACGTCCGTGTTGTAGTCGCTCTGCTGGCTGGTCATGCCGCCATGGTTGCCGTTGGAGTCGTTGAGGTTTCCCATCGTCAGGTCCGCCCGGATCTGCACGGGGACGTTACGCGGAATCAGCACGGTGATGTTGCTGGCGGTCGCGTCCAGAGGCACCACGACGTCGGAGCTCAGCGGTGCGTTCAGGTCCAGCCGGGTCAGGTCCACCGTGCCGCTGCCGCCGGTGATGTCGAAGCCGTCCGCGGCCTGCCCGATGGTGGTGGGCGCCCAGTCGACGTTCTGGAACCGTGCCCGGTCCGCGTTCGGGACCAGGCCGTAGACCGCCCCGGTGACCAGCGCCACCACGGCGAAGAAGCTGAGGATGCCGGCACCACGGCCGCGCAGGCCGCAGACCAGGATGCCGAGGCCCAGGACAGCGGCTCCCACCGCCCAGACCACCGCGTTGCCGGCCGGTCCGAGGTTGATTGCGTGGACGGCGTCGAGAGCCTTTAGCCCGCCGCCCGCCAGAAGAGCGAGGCCGGTCGTGACGGCGACGGCGGGGGCGCCGGGACCGGCGGACCTGACCTTCGGAGCGGGTACCGGCGCATATGCGGACGGGCCTGCGGTATAGCCCGGCGCGGTGGCCGCGGGCGACGCCGTGTAGTCCGGCCCGGTGGGGTAGATCGTGGTGGGATACGAGGCGGCCGGATAGGTGCCCACGGGCGGGGTGCCGCCTGACGGGGAACCCGCCGGGGTGCCGGTCCCGGCCGGTGCCGGACCGGACGATCCCCGGCCTGTTGCAGCAGGGCCGGTTGCAGTAGGGCCGGTTGCAGCAGGTCCGGTTGCCGCTGGGCCCTGCGGCGGGAACCCGGCGCCGTGGGTCTCGGCGGGCCGGCGCGTCCTGCCCCGCTGGGAGAAGTAGTAGAAAGCGTAGATCGCCCCGCCCACCCAGAAGACAGTCCACACGACGGCGCCGAAACCGTACCGGTCCCAGCCCCAGACGCCGTTGCCCAGACTCGGGAAGCCGATCAGCGTGGTGATCAGCGCGCCGGTCATACCGGTGCTCCACCGTCCGGCGGCCGCCTCCTGGACGTGGATCCGGCCGTCGGGTTCGGGCAGCAGGGCCCAGGCCAGCCCATACAGCAGGACTCCGACGCCGGCGAAGACCGTCAGGACGATAAGGATGCCGCGCACAATCAGGGGATCGACGCCCAACCGCTGGGCGATGCCGCCGGCCACACCGGCCACCCAACGCTCGCGGCCCCGGTGGATGCCGTGGCTGCGGATCCAATCGAAGAAGTTCTGCTGGGACCCGGCCGGCCGGCGGTCGCCGGCGTAGGGCGGCCCCGGGGGCGGCGTGTACGGCGGGGTGCCACCGGAGGGAGGGGTGTAGGGCGGCGGGGTGTACGACGGCGGTGCATACCGGGGCGCGCCGTCCGGTTCCGCCGAGGAAGCCTGCGACGGTCCGGAAGGCGAGGGCGCGGAGGCGTCCGCCGTGCTGTCCGCCGGGTCACTGGCGGGACGGCCGTCCGGCTGGCTGTCGGCGGCCGGGACCTCATCGGGGTCAGGGTGCGTGTTCATAGTTCGATCCTCCCGCCGGCGGGACCGTCCGCTCTACTGGGGAAACCCCTGACCGGTCCCTGACCGGCCCCCGGTTCGGGCCGTGAACCGCCTCCGGAAGGCCCCTGCCGTGCTTGGATGGATCCATGACCACCGCGCCACTCCGCCCACCGCTGACCCGCGGCGGCGACCGCATGATCGCCGGTGTCTGCGCTGGGCTCGCCCGCCACCTGGGCTGGCCCGTGCAGATGATCCGCGCCGGGATGGTGGTTGCCGCGTTCGCCGGCGGCGCCGGCGTCGCGTTCTACGCCTGGCTCTGGATTATGGTGCCGACCGCGGACGAGAGCGCCCGCCGCAACGCCCGGCCTCCGGCGTCGCCCATCGCCCCCGCCGTGAGCGCCCCCGTGCAATCCCCGGACGCCCAAGGAAACACGGCCATCGCCGGGGAGCCGTGGCGTTTCCGGCTTGCCGGCATGCCCTACGGGAAGGAGATCCTCCTGGGCGTCGGGCTGCTGCTGGCCGCCGGGATCCTGGTGGCGCGGCTGTTGGGACTGGACGTCCCGCTGGGAACCCTGATTCCCGTGGCCGCGATCCTCGGCGGCGCCGCCATCGCCTGGATGCAACTGGATGAGACCCGCCGGACCGGGATCATGGACAAGGCCAAGGCAAACCAGGCCGGCGGCTGGGCACGGCTCGCGGCCGGCCTGGCGCTGGTGGTGGCCGGGGTCCTGGTGATGGTCTCCGGCTCCGGATCCTGGCAGCAGACCTGGCTGGCACTCCTGGCCTCGGTGGCGGTCCTGGGCGGCGTCGCGCTGGTGCTGCTGCCCTGGGGGCTGAAGTTCTGGCGCGACCTCGAGACCGAACGGGAGGGCCGGGTCCGCGCCACCGAACGGGCCGAGATCGCCGCCCACCTGCACGACTCGGTGCTGCAGACCCTCGCGCTGATCCAGCGCCGGGCCGGCAACGAACAGGACGTCATCCGCCTGGCCCGGGCCCAGGAGCGCGAGCTCCGCGGCTGGCTGTACCGCAACGCGGAACGGGACGAGGGGCAGCTCTCGGATGCCCTCCAGGCCGCCGCCGCGGAGGTGGAAGACGCGCTGGGCCAGCCCGTCGACGTCGTCAGTGTCGGGGACAGCGCCATGACCGGAAGGCTGGAGGCCCTCGTCATGGCCGCCCGGGAGGCCATGCTGAACGCCGCACGGCACGGCGGCGGCCCCGTCTCCGTGTACCTCGAAGCCACCGGCGGGGCCGCGGAAATCTTCGTGAAGGACCGCGGCCCGGGATTCGACCCGGCCGCCATCCCCGCGGACCGGCTGGGCGTGCGTGAATCCATCATCGGCCGGATGCGGCGGCACGGCGGAACGGCTGTGATCGTCAGCAACCCGGACGGCACCGAGGTCCGGCTCAGCCTGCCCCTGGCCCCCGACACGGCCGCGCCCGCACCGCCGTCCACCACCACGCCTCCCGAACCAGCCCGGCCCACACCCGCCGGCACCACCACGAAGGACACGCCATGACCAGCCAGCCCGACAGCCCCCTGCCCGCGGGAGCCCCCGTCCCCGCCACCCGGGTGGTGATCGTGGACGACCACGCCATCTTCCGCTCCGGCCTGAAGGCTGACCTCGACGCCGGGATCGCCGTTGTGGGGGAGGCCGCCACCGTCGAGGACGCCGTGCGTGTCATCGGCGAGGCCCTTCCGGACGTGGTGCTGCTCGACGTGCACCTGCCGGGCGGAACCGGCGGCGGTGGCCGGGACGTCCTGGCCGGCTGCGCCGCGCTGCTGGGCACCACCCGCTTCCTGGCCCTGAGCGTCTCCGACGCCGCCGAGGACGTCGTCTCCGTGATTCGTGCCGGGGCCCGCGGCTACGTCACCAAATCCATCTCCGGCGCCGAAATCAGTAACGCCGTGCGCCGCGTGGCGGGCGGGGACGCGGTCTTCTCCCCGCGGCTCGCCGGCTTCGTGCTGGACGCCTTCGGGACCTCACCCGCCGACATCGCCGACGACGAGCTGGACCGGCTCTCGGCCCGCGAACTCGAGGTGATGCGGCTGATCGCGCGCGGGTACAGCTACAAGGAGGTGGCCAAGGAACTGTTCATCTCCATCAAGACCGTGGAGACCCACGTCTCGGCCGTGCTCCGCAAGCTCCAGCTCTCCAGCCGGCACGAACTGACCCGCTGGGCCGCCGAACGCCGCCTGCTCTGACCCTCCCTCAGATCCGGTGACATAAAACCCGACGCTCCCTCACGTTCGGCCGGGTTAACACCGATGCTCCCTCACGTTTAGCCGGGTTAAAGCGGACGCTCCCTCACGTCCCGGAAGGATGTGGGGGAGCGTCGTTCGATTCGCTGCCGAAGGTGAGGGAGCGTCGGTTACTTGGCCTTGCCCAGGAATTCCTGCAGGCGTCCGACGCCGGTGGCCAGGTCCTCGTCGCCGAGGGCGTAGGACAGGCGCAGGTAGCCGGAGGGGCCGAACGCCTCACCGGGAACCACAGCCACCTCGACCTCGTCGAGGATCAGCGCGGCGAGTTCGGCCGACGTCGACGGCGCCACCGGCCCGTTCGCCGTCGGGAACTCCTTGCCCAGCAGTGCGCGGACGTCCGCGTAGACGTAGAACGCGCCCTTGGGGGTGGGGCAGTCGACGCCCTCGATCGCGTTCAGCCCCGCGACGATCGCCTTGCGGCGACGGTCGAAGGCCACCTTCATTTCCTCCACGGCGGTCAGCGGGCCAGAGACGGCTGCCAGTGCCGCGATCTGGGGAACGTTGGAGACGTTGGAGGTCGCGTGCGACTGCAGGTTGGTGGCGGCCTTGATGACGTCGGCCGGGCCGATCATCCATCCCACCCGCCAGCCGGTCATGGCATAGGTCTTGGCGACGCCGTTGAGAATGACCACCTTGTCCCCGAGGGCCGGCACGACCGTGGCGATCGAGGTGAACGGAACGCCGTCGTAGGTCAGGTGCTCGTAGATCTCATCGGTGACCACCCACAGGCCCTTGGCAGCGGCCCACTCGCCGATCGCCGTGACCTGCTCGGGGGAGTAGACGGCGCCCGTGGGGTTGGAGGGTGAGACGAACAGCAGGATCTTGGTCCGGTCCGTGACGGCTGCCTCGAGCTGCTCGACGGTCACCAGGTAACCCTGCTCCGGCCCGGCGAAGACCTCCACCGGCACGCCGCCGGCCAGCCGGATGGCTTCCGGGTAGGTGGTCCAGAAGGGTGCAGGGACAATGACCTCATCGCCCGGATCCAGCAGCGTGGCGAAGGTGTTGTAGACGGCCTGTTTGCCGCCGTTGGTCACCAGGACCTGCGACGCTTCGCACCTGTAGCCGGAGTCCCGGAAAGTCTTCTCCGCGATGGCTTGCTTCAGCTCGGGGAGCCCGCCGGCGGGGGAGTAACGGTGGTACTTGGGCTGGCGGGCGGCCTCGATGGCGGCATCCACGATGTAGCCCGGAGTCGGGAAGTCGGGCTCGCCGGCACCGAACCCGATGACCGGACGTCCAGCCGCCTTCAGTGCCTTCGCCTTGGCATCGACGGCCAAGGTGGCGGATTCGGCTATGGCGGAAATGCGCTTGGAAATGCGGGCGGCAGGCATCGCGGGTCCGTTCTTCGCGTCAGCACGGGGCTGGATGTGGGATTCGACGGAATCTACTCTATGCTGTTCACCGGATCCTCCGGGATGCCAGGGAGCCGGTTCGACGTGGACGTAGTTCATGCGTAGAATGGATCTCCGGTGTTGAAAACACGATGATGGCGTGCGCCTCAGGGAAACCTGTTCAGTCCGCCGCCGGCACGGTTTTTAATCCATAGGGTAGTGGCGCAATTGGTAGCGCAGCGGTCTCCAAAACCGCAGGTTGCAGGTTCGAGTCCTGTCTGCCCTGCGCAAGCTGTTCCGGAATGCACCGGAACAAGCGCAGCAACCATGGTTCAGTCCGGAGCCGGGTATCCGACATCGCGAGGATGAGTGAGGGTCAGGTGACCGAAACAGCTGCCAGCAGCTCCAAAGGCCGCCCCGCCAAGAAAGCCCCCAAGGCAGGCTTCTTCGCCCGGATCGCACTCTTCTTCCGCCAGGTCATCGGCGAACTGAAGAAGGTCGTCGCGCCCACCCGCAAGGAACTGGTCAACTACACGCTCGTGGTGCTGGTGTTCGTGGTCATCATGATGGTCGTCGTCACCCTGCTGGACCTGGCCTTCGGGACCGGCGTCGGCTGGGTCTTCGGCGGAACGGGTCCCACGGACCGCTAAGGCGACCGTCCGCAGGCCGCGTGCCGCCCCGGGAAATCGGGGCAGTAACGGGGTGTGCGGAATTGAGTCATTTAAATAGGCATGTTAGGCAATGAGGAAGCAGGAGACCAAGTGTCTGAGCAGGAGCTCGAGGTAACTGAGACTGAGCTGGAGAAGAGCCAGGACGCCGTGGCGGAAGCCGTGGAGGAGTCCGAGGTTCCGGCTGCTGCGCCCGAATTCGACGACGCCGCCGACGCTGACGCGAACGACGCCGTGGACGAGGCTTCCGCCGGCTCCGAGGACGAGGGCGAGGCGGAAGAAGGCGACGCCCTGGCAGCCGCTGCCGCCGCGGCCGAAGCCGACCCCGCCGAGGAGTTCAAGGCCAAGCTGCGCCGCCAGGAAGGTGACTGGTACGTCATCCACTCCTACGCCGGCTACGAGAACCGCGTGAAGGCCAACCTCGAGACCCGCATCCAGACCCTGGACATGGAAGATTACATCTTCGAAATCCAGGTCCCGATGGAAGAAGTCGTCGAGATCAAGAACGCCCAGCGTAAGATCATCAACCGCGTCCGGATCCCCGGCTACGTGCTGGTGCGCATGGACCTGACCGACGCGTCCTGGGGCGCCGTCCGCCACACCCCCGGCGTGACCGGCTTCGTGGGCAACGCCCACAACCCGGTGCCGCTGCGCCTGGACGAGGTCTTCTCCATGCTGGCCCCCGTCTTCGAGGGCGAGCAGGCCGAGAAGGGCAAGCCGGTCAACAAGCAGAACCAGACTCCGGTTGCCGTGGACTTCGAGGTTGGCGAGTCCGTCATCGTCAAGGAGGGCCCGTTCGAGACCCTGCCCGCCACGATCTCGGAGATCAAGCCCGAATCCCAGACCCTGGTGGTCCTCGTCTCCATCTTCGAGCGCGAAACCCCGGTCACCCTGGCGTTCAACCAGGTCAGCAAGATCTAGCACCGATTACAGAATTCGCTCCAGGCTGCCCGCTTTGCGGCCCCGGAGCGGCCGGCTGCCTCGCCATGGCGGCCAACCACCTGGGACACGCTCCTGTGTCCCAGGACGAAATTGAGAGAAGGACCCTACATTGGCTCCCAAGAAGAAGGTCACCGGCCTCATCAAGCTGCAGATCCAGGCAGGTGCCGCTAACCCGGCCCCGCCGATCGGTCCTGCGCTCGGCCAGCACGGTGTCAACATCATGGAATTCTGCAAGGCGTACAACGCTGCAACGGAAGCCCAGCGCGGCAACGTCATCCCGGTTGAAATCACCGTTTACGAGGACCGCTCGTTCACGTTCATCACCAAGACCCCGCCGGCCGCCGAGCTGATCAAGAAGGCTGCAGGCGTCGCTAAAGGTTCGGCTACCCCGCACACCGTCAAGGTTGCCAAGCTGACCCAGGCCCAGGTCAACGAGATCGCCTCCACCAAGATGGAAGACCTGAACGCCACCAGCCTCGAAGGCGCAGCGAAGATCATCGCCGGCACCGCCCGCTCCATGGGTATCACCGTCGAGGGCTAGCCCCCACCCGCTGGGAGAGCACCGCCGCGGAACACCGCGAACGGCAGTGACCAGCACCCGTCGGGCAACCGGCACCCCCTAATTATCGAAAGATCGGAACCCCGGACACGCCGTCCGGATATGTCCGACTGTGGCAGGGCCCAGCGCGGTCCGCAGACCACAACTGCACAAGGAGAAACAGCAGCATGGCAAAGCGCAGCAAAGCATATGAGGCAGCCGCCGCCAAGATCGACGCGGAGAAGTTCTACGCGCCGTTCGAGGCAGTGACCCTCGCCAAGGACACCAACCCGTCCAAGTTCGACGCCACCGTTGAGGTCGCCTTCCGCCTCGGCGTCGATCCCCGTAAGGCCGACCAGATGGTCCGCGGCACGGTCAACCTGCCGCACGGCACCGGTAAGACCGCCCGCGTCCTGGTCTTCGCGACCGGCGACAAGGCCGAGGCCGCGATCGCAGCCGGCGCCGACTTCGTTGGCTCCGACGACCTGATCGAGAAGATCTCCGGCGGCTGGACCGACTTCGACGCCGCCGTCGCCACCCCTGACCTCATGGGCAAGGTTGGCCGTCTCGGTAAGGTCCTGGGTCCGCGTAACCTGATGCCGAACCCGAAGACCGGCACCGTGACCGCTGACGTCACCAAGGCTGTCAACGACATCAAGGGCGGCAAGATCGACTTCCGCGTCGACAAGCACTCGAACCTGCACTTCATCATCGGCAAGGTTTCCTTCGACGCCGTCAAGCTGGCCGAGAACTACGCCGCCGCACTGGAAGAGGTCCTGCGCCTCAAGCCGTCCGCTTCCAAGGGCCGGTACATCCAGAAGGCCACCGTAGCCACCACCTTCGGCCCCGGCATCTCGGTTGACCCGAACGTCACCAAGGTCCTGACCGAAGCGTAAGCTTCCGGACCCCGCGCCCGCGCCGCCCTCGGCGGCAGGCGCCAGCGAAGACCGTCCCGCACCCGCGGGGCGGTCTTTTCTGTTGCCGGCACCGCGGCTAGGCTGTGCGGGTGAATCCAGCACCCCACCGCATCGACGAACTGCGCCTCCCCGCCTCGCTCGACGACGACGCCGACGGCGCCGCGGAGTTCCGGGAGTTCAATGAACTCTGCGACGTGCTGGCACTCGAATCGTGGGGCAACCACGACCGGACGACGGCGGCCCGGGCCCGCCTGCGCTTCTGGCAGGAGACCGGGTACGGCCGGACCCGGCTCTTCGTCGTCCGGTCCCACGGCCGGATGGTGGCCCGGGCCAGCGTCCGGCTGGGCCTGACCGAAAACCTCGACCGCGCCGGGATCCAGGTCGCGGTGCTGCAGGCCCACACCGGGCGCGGCATCGGACGGGCCCTGCTGGCTCACGCCGAAGCCGCCGCGGCCGCCGAGAACCGGTCCGTGTTCCTCGGCTCCACCCAGCACCGCGCGGATTTCGACGTCGACGGCGGCGCAGTGGTCCGTCCCGCCACGGGGACCGGGGCCCTCCCGGCGGGGGCGCGCAGTGTTCGCTTCGCCACTGCCGCCGGCTACCGGCTCGAACAGGTGGAGCGGTACAGCAGCCTGGACGTCGCGGCATCGGCCCCGGAGTTTGACCGGCTGGAATCCGAGGCGCTGGCGAAGGCCGGCGGCTACGACATCCTCACCTGGACGGACCGCTGCCCGGAGGCGCTGCTGCCGCAGCTGGCCGTCCTGATGTCCAGGATGAGCTCCGACGCCCCCAGCGGCGGCATCAGCTACGAAGAGGAGCACTGGGACGCGGCGCGGGTCCGGCACGTGGAGAAAACCTGGCGGGAAGCCGGAAACACCTCGCTGGTGGCCGCCGCACGGCACCGGGACACGGGGGAGCTCGCCGCATACTCGGTGCTGGAACTCCCGGCCGGTAAACCCTGGCTGGCCGAGCAGGACGACACCCTCGTCGCCGCCCCGCACCGCGGACACCGCTTGGGCATGTTGGTGAAGATCGCTAACCTCCGCCGTCTCGCCGGGGCTGCCCCCGCCGTCGAACGCGTCACCACCTTCAACGCGGCCGAAAACGGCTACATGCTCGCCATCAACGAGGCCCTGGGCTTCCGGCCCGCGGGCTGGGACGGCGAGTGGCAACGCGTCACCGGGCCGGGCCTGGCGGGGGAGTAGCCTGCGCCGCCCCCGGTCCTACCGGCAGCCAAAAATCCCCGTGGCGGGGCATGGAACGCAGGGGGTTTCGGGCATATGCTGACGCTCAAAGCCTGGCACCAGCGGGGCCAGGCTAAGGCGGCAGAATGGCTGGGAACATGACCGCTCAGGCAGGCGACGTACGGATCGAGCAGCTCTGGATCCCGGATTCGTTGGAGGGGGAAGACGCGGCGGACTTCATCGCCGCCGTCGAGGTGGGACGCAAGGTCCGAATGGCGACCTGGGGCACCGACGACCTGGCCTATGCCCCTCAGGAGAAGCTGCTGGAAATGGCCGACCCGTATGAACGCCAGGTCATCCTGGTGGCCAAGGTGGACGGACGGATCGTGGGGACCGTGGACATCGCCCTGCCGCTCGCGGACAACACGGAACTGGCCGAGTTCACCTTGGACATCCTCCCGGACTTCCAGGGTCACGGCGTTGGGCGCCAGCTGCTCGAGGCCGCCGAGCACTTCGCCCGCGACGAGGGCCGGCGGATCATCCTGATTGACACCAACCACCCCGGCGTCACGCTCGCGGACCAGTCGGCGGGCCAGCTGATCCCCGGGGCGGGCCTGGGGTACGTCCCGCTGAACAGCCGCGAGGTGGAGTTCGCCCGGCTCACCGGCTACACGCTGCAGCACATCGAACAGTTCAGCGCCTGCACCCTGCCGCTCGACAGCCAGCTGGTGGCGGACCTGCAGGCCGAGGCAGAGGAGGCCAATGCCGGGCGCTACCGCCTGCACCACTGGACCGACCGGTGCCCCGACCGCTGGCTGGAGGCCGTCGCCCTGCTGGAGAACCGGGCGGGCGACGGCGGGGTGCCGGAGCAGGAAGAGGACGCGCTGGTGTTCGACGGCGAACTCCTGCGCGAGACCGAGGACGTCGCCATCGCGCAGGGCCGCCGGACCGTGGTCACCGCCGTCGAGGAGATCGCCAGCGGCACGCTGGTGGGGCTGACCACCATCAGTGTCCTGGGACTGCGCCCGGACGTCGTCTTCCAGGACGATACCGTGGTGCTGGCCGAGCACCGCGGCAATAAACTGGGCCTGCTGATCAAACTGGCCAACATGGAACGGCTGTCAGAACAGTTCCCGGACGCGCGGGTGCTGTACACCTGGAACGCCCCGGAAAACCGCTACCTCCTCACGGTGAACCAGAAGCTCGGTTTCACCACGGCCGGTGTCACCGGGCTGTGGCAGAAGGAACTCCCGGACCTGCGGCCCAGCACCAGCTGACCCCGATTTGGTGGGGCCCGCCCCCATCCCGTACCCTAGAAGAACCAAAGACCGTCGGTTGTTGGAAATCCACTCTCCTGAGCATCGCTCACTTCTGCAGTTGTGTGCGGGGGATTCAAGTTGGTTTCCGGACGAAGGCCCCTCAACGCAGGGCGGCCGGCGCAGGTGAACGAAGCAAAGCTCCGCGGCACGCCGCGTCGAGACAAGCCCCGTGCATCTGCGCGGGGCGTTTTTAGTTTTAGCGATCCTGAGGGGACCCGGACACACCGGCATTTATCCCCGGAAGGAGGGTTATGGCAACGCCTAGCAAGGTTTCAGCAGTAGCTGAGATCACTAACGATTTCAAGGAATCGAACGCAGCTGTCCTGACCGAATACCGTGGGCTCACCGTTGCACAGCTCAAGCAGCTGCGTGTTTCTCTCGGCCAGGAAACCAAGTTCTCGGTCGTCAAGAACACCCTGACCGCCATTGCAGCCAAGGAAGCCGGTGTCGAAGCATTCGACGGCCAGCTTGCCGGCCCCACTGCAATCGCGTTCATCAAGGGTGACGCAGTTGCCGCTGCAAAGAGCCTGACGGATTTTGCCAAGGCCAACAAGCAGCTGGTCATCAAGACCGGTTACTTCGAGGGCAAGGCACTGAACGCCACCGAAGTTGCTGCCCTGGCAGCACTCGAGTCCCGCGAGCTCCAGCTCGCCAAGGTCGCAGGCGTCCTCAAGGCCCCTGCTGCCGCAGCCGCTCGTATCATCGACGCTCTGCGCCTCAAGCTTGAAGAAGAGAACGGTGCCCCGGCAGCAGCCGAAGCACCCGCCGCTGAAGAAGCCCCCGCAGCAGAAGCCGAGGCTCCGGCCGAAGCCGCAGCCGCCGAAGAGAACTAACTCTCTCTCACCCAAGACTCCGGTGTGACGGCACGGCCAAGCCCGCCAAGCACCACTATAGGAAGGACGCCAAACCATGGCGAAGCTCAGCAACGAAGAGCTCATTGAAGCTTTCAAGGAACTGACCATCATCGAGCTCTCCGAGTTCGTCAAGCTCTTCGAAGAGACCTTCGAAGTTACCGCAGCTGCTGTTGCTGTCGCCGGCCCCGCCGGTGGCGGTGCCGCTGAGGAAGCCGAAGAGAAGACTGACTTCGACGTCATCCTCGAGGCTGCTGGCGACAAGAAGATCGCAGTGATCAAGGAAGTTCGCGCCATCACCTCCCTGGGCCTCAAGGAAGCCAAGGACCTGGTTGACAGCGCCCCGAAGGCCGTCCTCGAAGGCGCCAACAAGGAAGCTGCCGAGAAGGCCAAGGAGCAGCTCGAGGCTGCCGGCGCCACCGTTACCGTCAAGTAACGACCGGCTCTTCGGAAGGCCTCACGCCTTTCAGCTCCGGGAAACCCCGTCCACTCCGGTGGGCGGGGTTTCCTGCGTTCCGGGGCAGAGAACATCCGGTAAACGCTCGGAAAATGATCGTCTCCTCTCCTTTTCAGCCGGGTGCCGGCGGCCTAGACTGTGGCATTGTGCCAATCGGCCGCCAACCCCGAGGAGTCCATCCATGACCGATCCGAACCCCCACGTGTCCCGCCGCGCGATGCTCGCGGCAGCCTTCGTCGGAGGCAGTGCCGCGGCGGCCGCCGTCGCCGGAGCCCCGGCCGCGCAGGCAGACGCCGGCGGCCAGGGGGCTGCGAAGAAGCAGTTCACCCTGACCGTCCTGGGCACCACCGACCTGCACAACAACGTCTTCAACTGGGACTACTTCAAGAACGCCCCCTACGCGGACACCGCCGGGAACAAGATCGGCATCGCCCAGGCCGCCACCCTCATTAAGGCGGTACGCGCCGAGCGCGGGGCCGCCAACACGCTGACCATCGACTCGGGCGACACCATCCAGGGGACCCCGCTGGCCTACTACTTCGCCAAGGTCAACCCGATCTCCACCGAGGTGAAGCACCCCATGGCGCTGGCCATGAACGCCGTCGGCTACGACGCCGTCGCCCTCGGCAACCACGAATTCAACTACGGCATCCCCCTCCTGCGGACGTGGGAGAAGCAGCTGGACTTCCCGCTCCTGGGCGCCAACGTCCACGACGCCGTCAGCGGCAGCCGGGCGTTCACGCCCTACGTGCTCAAGCGCGTCAAGACGGAGAGCGGCTGGGTCACCGTGGGCCTGGTCGGCTTCGTCACGCCCGGGTGTGCGCTATGGGACCGCGACAACGTCCACGGCAAGCTGGACTTCAACGGCATCGTCGAGGAAGCCAAAACCGTCATCCCCGAGATGAAGGCGGCCGGCGCCGACGTCGTTATCGTCTCCAGCCATTCGGGCGCCACCCCGGGCTCCTCCTACGGTGACGCCCTCCCGTTCCCTGAGAATGCCTCCACCCAGCTGGCCGAGGAGGTCCCGGGCATCGACGCGATCCTCGTCGGCCACGCCCACCTGGAGATCCCGGAGCGTTTCGTGACCAACAAGGCCACCGGCCGCCAGGTGCTGCTCACCGAGCCGCTCAAATGGGGCATGCGCGTCGCCGTGATCGACCTGC
The DNA here is from genome assembly GCF_040702285.1 of Arthrobacter sp. NPDC080086. NCBI lineage: Bacteria > Bacillati > Actinomycetota > Actinomycetes > Micrococcales > Micrococcaceae > Arthrobacter > Arthrobacter sp. NPDC080086. Next base: position 904 of record NZ_JBFBKP010000049.1, on the reverse strand, counting down.
AGCTGAGCAAGGAGCAGGGCCGGTGGAGCGTCGCCGCGGCGCACGCCCACCTCCTGGACGCAAAGACCGTCGACGCCGATCCCGCCGTCGTCGGCGCCGTCCAGGCCGGCCACGACGCCACCGTCAAATACGTCAACCAGGTGATTGGCACGTGCACCGCGCCGCTGAGCACTGCGACGGCCTGCTGGTCCGACTCCGCGGCGATCGACGCCATCAACTACGTCCAGGCCAGCACCATCAAGGCCGAGCTCGCCAACGGCCCCTCCGCCGGCCTCCCGGTACTCTCCATCGCCGCGGCGTTCTCCCGGTCGGTGGACGTCAAGGCCGGTCCGCTGACCATCCGGGACGTGGCGGGGCTGTACATCTTCGACAACACCCTGCTCGCCATCAAGGTCACCGGCGCGCAGGTCAAGGACTACCTGGAGTGGTCGGCCCAGTACTTCAAGCCGGCCACCGGTACCAGTGTGCGGGCGGACCAGATCACCAACGCGGCCACGGCGCTGGCACCCAACGGCACCCCGGACTACAACTACGACGTTGTCTACGGCCTGGACGCGCCGCTGAACTACGAGATCGACCTCGCCCGGCCGGTGGGGGACCGGATCCGCAACCTCAGCTACGACGGAGCGCCGGTGCCCGCGGGCAAGGAGTTCGCCATGGCGATCAACAACTACCGGCAGAGCGGCGGCGGCAACTTCCCGGCGGTCAAGGCCGCGCCGGTGCTCTCGAACAGCCAGCAGGAGATCCGGCAGCAGATCATCGACTACGTGGTTGCGCAGGGAACCCTGGATGCCGCGGTGTTCAGCCAATCGAACTGGCGCCTGACCGTCAACGACCAGCCCCTGACGGTCACAGCCTGACGGCCGCCGCGGCGGTCCGTCCCGGAGCCTAGGGACGACGGACG
>NZ_JBFBKP010000048.1:0-35417 GCF_040702285.1 Arthrobacter sp. NPDC080086 | reverse complement strand
AGCATGGTGGATGCCAGGAGCACGGCCCAGCCTGGGCCACGCTAATCAACCGTCAACTATTGGCAGGGTAAGAAGCCTTCGGGCTCTCTCATGAATGACCTGCCGGAAGGAGCGTCGGCATGCCCGTCGTAACCATGCGCCAGCTGCTTGACAGCGGCGTCCACTTTGGACACCAGACCCGTCGTTGGAACCCGAAGATGAAGCGCTTCATCTTCACGGAGCGCAACGGCATCTACATCATCGACCTGCAGCAGTCGCTGTCCTACATCGACCGTGCCTACGAGTTCGTGAAGGCCACCGTTGCACACGGCGGCACCGTCCTCTTCGTCGGTACCAAGAAGCAGGCACAGGAAGCCATCGCCGAGCAGGCCACCCGCGTCGGCCAGCCGTACGTCAACCAGCGTTGGCTCGGCGGTATGCTGACCAACTTCCAGACGGTTTCCAAGCGCATCCAGCGCATGAAGGAACTCGAAGAGATCGACTTCGACGACGTCGCCGGTTCCGCTTACACCAAGAAGGAACTGCTGCTTTTGCGTCGCGAGCTGACCAAGCTGGAGACCAACCTCGGCGGTATCCGCAACCTGACCAAGGCGCCTTCGCTCCTGTGGGTTGTCGACACCAAGAAGGAACACCTCGCCGTCGACGAAGCCAAGAAGCTGAACATCCCGGTTGTGGCCATCCTGGACACCAACTGCGATCCGGACGAAGTTGACTTCCCGATCCCGGGTAACGACGACGCTATCCGCTCCGTGAACCTGCTGACCCGCGTCGTTGCCGACGCCGTTGCCGAGGGCCTGATCGCCCGCAACCAGCGCGCCACGGGCACCACGGAAGCCCCGGAAGAGCCGCTGGCCGAGTGGGAGCGTGAGCTCCTCGAAGGCAACAAGGCCGAAGAGGCTGCCCCGGCCGCCGAAGCTGCACCGGAAGCCGAGGCTGCTCCGGAAGCCGCCGAGGCCCCGGCCGCGGACGACGCCAAGTAGTCACCCCGGCTTAGCCGCACTTCCCCGCGCGCTGCCCGCAGCGTGCGGGGGTACCGACAGGATGGCCGCTCACCTAGCGTGAGCAGCCGTCCTGTCGGTCCGTACACCAGACAAAATTTTCTAGACAGAGGGGTTCACATGGCGAACTACACTGCTGCTGACATCAAGGCCCTGCGCGAGCGCACCGGCGCCGGCATGATGGACGTCAAGAAGGCTCTCGACGAGGCCAACGGCGACGCCGAGAAGGCCATCGAGATCATCCGCATCAAGGGCCTCAAGGGTGCCACCAAGCGCGAAGGCCGCTCCACGGCCGAGGGCCTGGTTGCCGCCAAGGTCGCCAACGGCGTCGGCGTGATGGTCGAAGTCAACTGCGAGACCGACTTCGTTGCCAAGGCTGACAAGTTCATCCAGCTGGCCGACAAGGTCCTGACCGTCGCCGTCGAGTCCGGTGCCGCCGACCTCGAGGCCCTCCTGGCTACCGACGTTGACGGCAAGCCGCTCTCCGAGGTTGTCGTCGAAGAAGGCGCCATCCTGGGCGAGAAGGTCGTCGTCCGCCGCATCGCCCGCATCGAGGCCCCGACCGTCGACGCGTACCTGCACAAGACGTCCAAGGACCTCCCGGCCCAGGTCGGCGTCCTGTTCGCCGTCGACGGTGAAGGCGAAGCCGCCGCCGCCGCCGCCCACGACGTCGCCGTCCACATCGCCGCCATGGCCCCGAACTACCTGACCCGCGAGGACGTCCCGTCCGAGCTGGTCGAGTCCGAGCGCCGCATCGCCGAGGAAACCGCAAAGGCCGAGGGCAAGCCCGAAGCCGCGATGACCAAGATCGTCGAAGGCCGCGTCACCGGCTTCTACAAGGGCGAGGTCCTGGTTGACCAGGCATTCGCCAAGGACGCCAAGAAGTCCGTCGCCGCCGTCCTCGAAGAGGCCGGCGTGAAGGCTACCGGCTTCGCACGCTTCCGCGTCGGTTCCTAACCGGCAACGCCAGGGGGTGGTCACTTCGGTGGCCACCCCTTTTGCATGCGCAGGAGACCCCCGGGCGCCTGCGCCGGGCCCCGGTCGGCAGGGAATGCCGCCGCCGGGCCCCGGCACGATAACCTTTTGAGAGCTCACCAACGGGAAGGCACCATGGATACCGTCAACAATTCCGCCCAGCCAACGAAGACGCGGCGCCGCGTCCTCCTCAAGCTCTCCGGCGAGGTCTTCGGCGGCGGCAAGCTGGGCGTCGACCCGGATACCGTCCGCGGGGTCGCCAAGCAGATCGCCGCGGCCGTCCCGGACGTCGAGGTCGCGATCGTCGTCGGCGGCGGAAACTTCTTCCGCGGCGCCGAGCTCTCGCAGAGCGGCATGGACCGCTCCCGCGCCGACTACATGGGCATGCTCGGCACGGTCATGAACTGCCTGGCGCTGCAGGACTTCCTGGAGCAGGCCGGCGTCGAGACCCGCGTGCAGAGCGCCATCACCATGGGCCAGGTCGCCGAGGCGTACATCCCGCGCCGCGCCATCCGCCACATGGAGAAGGGCCGCGTCGTGATCTTCGGCGCCGGCGCAGGCCTGCCTTACTTCTCCACCGACACCGTCGCCGCGCAGCGCGCCATGGAGGTACACGCCGACGTCGTCCTGATGGCCAAGAGCGGCGTGGACGGCGTCTACACCGCCGACCCGAAGAAGGACCCCACCGCGGAGAAGCTGCACAAGCTCAGCTACGACGAGGCCCTGCGCCGCGACATCCGCGTCATGGACCAGACCGCCATGACCATGTGCAAGGACAACAACCTCACCATGGTCGTCTTCGGCATGGAGGGCGAGGGCAACGTCACCCGCGCCATCCGCGGCGAGGACCTGGGCACCGTGGTCACCCCCTAGCTCCGGCTAGGATGGTTTGAGGACAGTTCAGCTCCCCGGGCTCTGGGGCGCGCACCAAATTTCTGAGGAGAGAACGTGATCGAAGAGACCTTGCTCGAAGCCGGCGACAAGATGGACAAGGCGGTCGAGGTTGCCAAGGAAGACTTCGCCTCGATCCGCACAGGGCGCGCCACCCCGGGCCTGTACAACAAGGTCATGGTGGAGTACTACGGCTCGCCGACCCCGCTGCAGCAGCTGGCGTCCTTCGCCGTGCCGGACGCCCGCACCATCCTCATCACCCCGTTCGACAAGACCGCGCTGCGCGACATCGAACGCGCCCTGAGTGACTCCGAGGTGGGCGCCAACCCCTCCAACGACGGCAACGTCATCCGGGTCACCATCCCGGAACTGACCAAGGAACGCCGCAAGGAATACGTCAAGATCGTCAAGTCCAAGGGCGAGGACGCCAAGGTGTCCATCCGCAACATCCGCCGCAAGGCCAAGGAAACCCTGGACAAGCTGGTCAAGGACGGCGAGGCCGGCGAGGACGAGGGAACCCGTGCCGAGAAGGAACTGGACGCCCTGACCAAGTCTCACGTCGACGGCATCGACGAGCTGCTCAAGCGCAAGGAAGCCGAGCTGCTCGAGGTCTGATGACAGGCGAACAGCAGGCACCCGGGCCGCGCGTCCGGGTGAGGGGGAAAGAGCGGAAGAACCCGACGCCCAAGGCGGGCAGGAATCTTCCCGCCGCGACGGCCGTCGGCCTCGCCATGCTCTTTGCGGTGCTCGGCGGCCTGCTGTTCCTGCCCCTGGCCTTCGTCCTGATCGTCACCGCCTTCGCCGTCTTCGGCGTCTGGGAGGTCTACCGGGCCCTGGAGGCCTCCGGCACCCGGCTGCCGATCATCCCCGCGATGACCGGCACCGTGGCGATGCCGGTCTCCGCCTACTTCGGCGGCCCGGAAAGCCTCATGTTCGCGTTCCTGCTCAGCAGCGTCGCGGTGCTGCTGTGGCGGTCGCTGGAGGGCGCCGCGGGCTCGGCCCGCAGCATCTTCGCCGGCGTCTTCACCATGGCGTGGGTACCCTTCCTGATCAGCTTCGCGGTCCTGCCGCTGCACGCCTCCGGCGGGATCACTCCGGTCGGCTTCTGGCCAAACGGCGTGGTGCCCGTCGGGGCCTGGCAGATCGGCACCCTGCTGCTCTTGGTGGTCTCCAACGACACCTTCGGCTACCTCGTCGGCGCGTCCCTCGGCAAACACCCGATGGCCCCCAAGATCAGCCCGAAGAAGTCCTGGGAGGGCTTCGCCGGGTCTGTGGGCGGGGCCGTCGTCGTCGGCGTCCTGGCCTCGATCTTTGTCCTCGGTGAGCCGTGGTGGTTTGGTGCCGCCCTCGCCGTGGGCATGGTGGGAGCGGCGACCGCCGGTGACCTTGCCGAGTCCATGGTCAAGCGTGAGCTTGGCATCAAGGACATGGGCAACAGCCTGCCGGGCCACGGGGGAGTGATGGACCGGCTGGACTCCATCGTCTTCGCCTCGCCGGTGGCCTTCATGATTTTCTCTGCCGCCGCGGGCGGCTGAGCGGGCGGACAACCCGGCCCCGGCGCCTACAATGGTGCCCGTAAAAAGCGCCGTACCGGATCGGCCAGAGCCGGACAACCAGCGCCGAACAACAAGAGCCGCACGGCCTCGAAGGATAAGAAGTAAACAGTGGACAGCAACCGAGTGGACCTCAACCGGCAGATCCCTGCCTCCTTTGACCGCGTCCAGCGCAACCAGTACGGCTACAACGCCAAGCAGGTGGACCAGTTCCTGCGGCAGGCCAGGGTCTCCTTCGAGACCCCGCAGGCGGCCGAGCGCGTGGTCAAGAGCGCCGATGTCCGCGCCGTCACCTTCGACCCGGTCAAGGGCGGCTACGCGGCCGCGGCCGTGGACGCGGCCCTGGACCGGCTCGAGGACGCCCTGGCCCGCCGGGAACGCGACGAACTGGTCGGCGAACGCGGTGAGGACGCTTGGCTGCGTGAGATCGGCCGGCTGGCCGGGCTGCTCCGCGGCCGGCTGCACCGCCCGGACGGGCAGCGCTTCCGGCGGCCGGCGAAGGCCAAAGTCCGCAGCTACAACATCGCCGACGTCGACGGCCTCTGCCACGAGCTGATCGGCTACCTGGACGAGGACCAGCCGCTCAGCGTGGACAACGTCCGCCGCGCCACCTTCCGGCCTGCCGTCGGCCGCGACGGCTACGAGGAAACCCAGGTGGATGCGTTCCTGGACAAAGTCGTCGAACTCATGGCCGCCATCGACTGACGCGGCCCTAGCGACCGGCCGCCAACTGACCCGCAGCTAGCGCTCCGTCACGAGCGGCCGCTCGGGGGTGTGCAGCCGGGTCATGAGCCGGGTGATGCTGCTCGGCACCCGGCCCCGGGTGGCCCGGGACACCAGGACCATGACGGCGAACGCGGCCGGCACCGTCCACGCCGCCGGCTGCGCCAGCCACGACGGCGTCCCCGCCGCGCCCAGCACCGCGCCGGCCAGCATCGAACCGCCGCACGCCAGCGCCCCGGTCAGCATCCCCGCGATCGCCCCGGCATCGGTCAAACCGCGCCACCAGATCCCCAGCAGCAGCACCGGGCAGATGGTCGAGGCGGTGAAGGCGAACACCAGCCCCACGCTCCCGGCCAGCGCCGTCGAATCCGTCGTCGCGGCGATCCCCAGCGGCACCACGGCCGAGAACAGCGCCGCGAGCCGGAAGCCGCGGACGCTGCCGCCCAGGATGTCCTGGCTGATCACGCCGGCCAGCGAGACCACCAGCCCGGAGGTGGTGGACAGGAACGCCGCGAACGCCCCGGCCACCACCAGCGCGGAGAGCAGGTCCCCGGCGAGGCCGCCGATCATCCGGCCCGGCAGCAGCAGCACCAGCGCGTCGGCCTGCCCCGCCCCCGCGGCGCCGGGGGCGAAGACCCGCCCGATCAGCCCGTACGCGGTGGGGAAGAGGTAGAAGACGGACAGCAGCCCCAGCACGATCAGGGTGGTCCGCCGCGCCGACTGGCCGTCCGGGTTGGTGTAGAAGCGCACCAGCACGTGCGGCAGGCCCAGCGTCCCGAAGAGCAGCGCCACCAGCAGCGAGATGTTCTGGTACGGGCCGGCCGGCGGCATCCCGGTGGGGTTCACCGGCGCCTCGGCCACGGCGGGGGTGCCGGTGCCGGCGAGCACCAGCAGCAGGAACAGCAGCGGCACGGCCAGCGCGGTGAGCTTCAGCCAGTACTGGAAGGCCTGAACGAAGGTGATGGAGCGCATCCCGCCGGCCATCACGGTGACGCAGACGACGGCGATCACGGCCACCTGGCCCACCCAGGCCGGCAGCCCGGTGGTGATCCGGATGGCCAGCGCCGCGCCGTGCAGCTGCGGGACGATGTACAGCCAGCCCACCATCACCACCACCAGGCTGGTGACCCGGCGGACGGCCCGGGATTCCAGCCTCGCCTCGGTGAAGTCCGGGATGGTGTACGCGCCGGAGCGGCGCAGCGGGGCCGCCACGAACAGCAGCAGCATCAGGTAACCGGCGGTGTAGCCCACCGGATACCAGAGGGCGTCGGTACCCGAGAGCAGGATCAGGCCGGCCACGCCCAGGAAGCTGGCCGCGGAGAGGTATTCGCCGCCGATGGCCGAGGCGTTCCACCACGGCCGGACGGTGCGGGACGCGACGTAGAAGTCCCCGGTGGTGCGGGAGATCCGCAGGCCGTAGAAACCGATCACGGCGGTGGCGAGGGTGACGGCGGCGAAGGCGGCGACGCCGACCACCGGGTTCATGGCCGCCTCACCGCTCGCCGGCGAGGTCGCGGTAGCGGGCCTCGTTGCGTGCCGCGGTCCGGACGTAGAGCCAGGCGCTCAGCCCGATCACCGGATAGATCCCGGCGCCCAGCAGCACCCAGTCGAAGGGCAGGCCGGCGATCCGCAGTTCGGCGAGTCCCGGCACCAGGCCGAGCAGCAGCGCGAAGCCCAGCATGATTAGCAGGAACCCGGCGGCCACCACGATCCCGAGCCGGAGCTGGGACCGGATCAGCGCGCGGACGAACACCTGACCGGCGTCGGTCTCTTCCGCCGCCTTCCGTGCCTCAGCCGCGGCTCTGCCACGCCCGGAACCGGCGCCCGTGGTGACGCGGCGCGGGGCGGTGACCCTGACCCGGGTCATGCCTGCGGCCGGATCCGGGTGGCCTCCAGCTTTTCGCGGACCGGGGGCAGGTGCCGGCGGCTGATCGGCAGTTCGGCGCCAGCCACCGCCACGCTGGGCCGGCCCGCCGCCAGCTTCAGGTGACCGACGTGGGCCAGCGACACCAGGTAGGAGCGGTGGATGCGCAGGAAACCGGCCCCGGCCCACTGCTGCTCCAGGTCCGCCAGTGGCACCCGGATCAGGTAGCTGGCATCGGCGGTATGCAGCCGGGCGTAGTCGCCCTGGGCCTGAACGTAGGTGACGTCGTCGCGGCGGATCATCTTGGTGGTGCCGCCCAGGTCCACGGTGATCATCTCCGGGGCCGGTCCGCCGTCGCGCAGCAGCTCACTGATCCGGCCCACAGAGCGGGCCAGCCGCTCGGCGCGGACGGGCTTGAGCAGGTAGTCCACGGCGGCGAGCTCGAAGGCCTCGAGGGCGCAGTCCTCGTCCGCGGTGACGAAGACGACGGCGGGCGGCCGGGCGCTGCGGGCGATCACCCGGGCGATGTCCAGGCCGGAGAGGGCGGGCATGTGGATGTCGAGGAAGACGGCGTCGACGTCGGCGCTCTCCAGGGTGCGGAGCGCCTCGGCGCCGGAGGAGGCGCGGTGGATGGTGCCGATCCGGTCGTCCCGGCCCAGCAGGAACGCCAGCTCCTCCACGGCGGGCAGCTCGTCGTCGGCGACGAGGACGTTAATCATGGTCCTAGGGTACCGCCGTGCCGGAGCCCCGACGGGCGCCATGGCGGCGTGGGCCGGGCGTTGGCTCAGGCGTCGTGGCGGGGCTGGGACTTCGGGACGCGCAGGGTGATCAGCGTGCCCTCGCCGGGCGCCGTCTCGATCACCAGGCCGTTGTCCTCGCCGTAGACCTGCCGCAGCCGCGCGTCCACGTTGTGCAGGCCCACGTGGTCGCCGCCGCTGTGCCCGGCCAGGACCGAGCGCAGCTGATCCGGGTCCATGCCGACGCCGTCGTCCTCGATCGTCACCTCGGCGAACGCGCCCGAATCGTTGGCCGTGATGCTGATGTGCCCGGGCCCCTCCTTGGCCTCCAGGCCATGCCGGACGGCGTTCTCCACCAGCGGCTGCAGGCTCAGGAACGGGATCACGGTGCTTAGCACCTCCGGCGCGATCCGGAGGCTGACCTGCACCCGCTCGCCGAAGCGGGCGCGCTCCAGCAGCAGGTACCGGTCAATGCAGCGCAGCTCCTCGGCCAGGGTGGTGAAGTCCCCGTGCCGGCGGAACGAATAGCGGGTGAAGTCGGCGAACTCCACCACCAGCTCCCGGGCCCGGACCGGGTCCGTATTGATGAAGGATGCGATCGCGTTCAGTGAGTTGTAGATGAAGTGTGGGCTGATCTGGGCCCGCAGCGCCCGGACCTCCGCCTCCATCAGCAGCGTCCGGGAGGCATCGAGTTCGGCCAGTTCCACCTGGGTGGCCACCCAGTCCGCCACCTCGCCGGTTGCCCGGACCAGGCCGGACCCCGCCTCGGGTGCGAATGCGGCCACCACTCCGGCCACCCCGGACCCCACCCGGATGGGCGCGATGACAGCCGCGTAGCCGGCTCCGGGAGAGCCGGCGGGGGAGCGGCCGCCCGGGGCCCGCAGCTCCCCGGCTGGGATCACGGCGGTATGGCCGCCCGCCAGCACCGTCGCGGCCACCTCCATCAGGACCGGGCGGAGTTCCTCGGCCGCGCCGTCCCAGGCCAGGACGCCCGTGGTGTCCGTGATGGCGAACCCGTCGCAGCCGAGCAGCCCGCGCAGCTGCCGGCTGGCCTTGCCCGCGCCGGCGGGGTTCAGGCCGGTCCGCAGGTGCTGGCCGGCCCGGGACGCGGCGTGCAGGGTCTTATAGGTCGCGCGCTCGGCGTCGGTGCCAAGGTCGCGGAAGGAGCGCAGGACCTTGAGCCCGACGGCGATGACGACGGCGATCGCCAGCGCGATCACGGCGATGGCCGCGGCGCTGACCAGGGGGGAGTCCGGCATGCTGCCAGCGTAGCGCCCGGCCGTGCGGTCCGCCGTTTGTCGCAGCGCGGCGACCGCTGGGCGACGCCGCCCGCGCCGGTGCTGGAATGTAGCCCACGTCACGTTGCACAGTGATTCCAGTCACACAATCCCGGGGGAGTGTTGTCCGGAGGCCGGAATGCCCGGCGGTGACTCGCCAGTCTCAATGAGGAGGAATGATGGGTCACGACGCCCAGCATACGGACGCAGCGGCGTCCGTGGACTTCAAGCAAGTCCAGTCGACGGAGCAGTTCCAGGAACTGCGCAAACGTCACCGCAGCTTCGTCTTTCCGATGGCCATCGCGTTCCTGCTGTGGTACTTCGCCTACGTCCTGCTGGCCGACTATGCGGTGGGCTTCATGTCCACCAAGGTCTGGGGCAACATCAACGTCGGCCTGATCCTGGGCCTGCTGCAGTTCGCGTCCACGTTCGCGATCACGGGCTGGTACGTCAGCTACTCGAACCGGAAGCTGGACCCCATCGCCTCCGAGATCCGCCAGGAGATCGAAGGCCACGAGTTCGACAAGCACGGCAACCGAGTGAGCGGAACGGCCCAATGACACTGCACGCATCCCTGACGGTCCCCGCGGTCAACGTCGCCGCGCTCAAGGACACCACCCTCCTGAACATGGGCATCTTCGCCCTCTTCGTCGCGGTCACCATGGTGATCGTGTTCCGCGCCAGCCGGAACAACAAAACCGCCGCCGACTACTACGCCGCCGGCCGGTCCTTCACCGGTTCGCAGAACGGCACCGCCATCGCCGGCGACTACCTCTCCGCCGCGTCCTTCCTGGGCATCACCGGCGCGATCGCGGTCAACGGCTACGACGGCTTCATGTACTCCATCGGCTTCCTCGTCGCCTGGCTGGTGGCGCTGCTGCTGGTGGCCGAACTGCTCCGCAACACGGGCAAGTTCACCATGGCCGACGTGCTCTCCTTCCGGCTCCGGCAGCGTCCGGTCCGGATCGCCGCGGCCATCTCCACCCTGGCCGTCTGCTTCTTCTACCTGCTCGCCCAGATGGCCGGCGCCGGCAGCCTGATCTCCCTGCTGCTGGGCATCAGCGACTGGGGCGGACAGGCGCTGGTGATCATCGTCGTCGGCGCCCTGATGATCATGTACGTCCTGATCGGCGGCATGAAGGGCACCACCTGGGTGCAGATCATCAAGGCCATGCTGCTGATCGCCGGTGCCGCCGTGATGACCTTCTGGGTCCTCGCGATCTACGGCTTCAACCTCTCGGACCTGCTTGGCGGCGCCGCGGAGACGGCCAAGAACCCGGCCGTCCTGAACCCGGGACTGCAGTACGGCAAGTCGGACACGTCCAAGCTGGACTTCATGTCCCTGGGCCTGGCCCTGGTGCTCGGCACCGCTGCCCTGCCGCACGTGCTGATGCGCTTCTACACGGTTCCCACCGCCAAGGAAGCCCGCAAGTCCGTGGTCTGGTCCATTTGGCTGATCGGCATCTTCTACCTGTTCACCCTGGTCCTGGGCTACGGTGCCGCGGCCCTCGTGGGCGCCGACACCATCAAGGGCGCCCCCGGCGGCGTGAACTCCGCCGCCCCGCTGCTGGCCTTCCACCTCGGCGGCCCGCTGCTGCTGGGCTTCATCTCGGCGGTGGCGTTCGCCACGATCCTCGCCGTCGTCGCCGGCCTCACCATCACCGCGGCGGCATCCTTCGCCCACGACATCTACGCCAACGTGATCGCCAAGGGCAAGGCCGACGCCGAGACCGAGGTCAAGGTGGCGCGCCGCACGGTGATCGTCATCGGCATCCTCGCCATCGCCGGCGGCATCTTCGCCAACGGCCAGAACGTCGCCTTCCTGGTGGCCTTGGCCTTCGCCGTCGCCGCCTCCGCGAACCTGCCCACCATCGTGTACTCGCTGTTCTGGCGCCGGTTCACCACCCAGGGCGCGATCTGGAGCATGTACGGCGGCCTCGCCGCCGCCATCATCCTGATCGCCCTCTCCCCGGTGGTCTCCGGCACCAAGACCTCGATGATCGCCGGCGCGAACTTCGCGATCTTCCCGCTCAGCAACCCCGGCATCGTCTCCATCCCGCTCGCGTTCTTCTTGGGCTGGCTGGGCACCGTGCTGGACAAGCGGCGCGAGGACACCACCAAGCAGGCCGAGATGGAGGTCCGCTCCCTGACCGGGGTGGGCGCCGAGAAGGCCACCAACCACTAACGCATCACCGCGTAGCTGCATCACCGAACGACACAGGACCCCCGCGCCGCCCGGCGCGGGGGTCCTGTGCGTTCCGGGTCAGCCCTCGGCCGGGCCGCGTTCGAGCAGCGGTTGGATCCGGAACGGGATCATCTCGCTCATCGCCAGAGCCGTGTCCGTCCGGTCCACCCCGTCGCAGGAGAGGATCTTGCCGTTGATCCGGAACAGGTCCTCGGCGTCGCGCGCCACCACGCGCAGCAGCAGGTCGGCCGAGCCGGTCAGGCCATAGCCCTCCAGGATCTCCGGGACCGCGGCCAGCTCCACCGCCAGCCTGCCCAGCTTCTGCTGCTGGACGTGGACCGAGATGAAGGCCATCAGCGGGTAGCCCAGCGTGGCCGGATTGATCCGGCGCTCGAAGGAGAGGAATACGTGTTTCTTCTCCAGCTGGGCCATCCGGGCCTGCACCGTGTTGCGGGAGAGTCCCAGCTTCTGTGCGAGGGCCACGACGGTGCCGCGCGGGTCCCGCGCCATGGCCGAAAGCAAGCGGGTGTCGGTGCCATCCAAGGGTTGCATAGTGCGCAAGGTTAGCACGGTCCGGAACGTCTGAACCGGGCAGGATGCTCAAAATATCAGTGGGTGGTTGTACCCAATGGCACTTGTGAGTAGGGTCACAATTATCCGGGGCAACGGCGCCCGGGTGGCCGCCGCGCGCTGGGATCACGAGTCCCGCGGGCAGGGGTCAGACGACGTCAGAAGGTTGCGGACAAACTGTGTTTACCGACGACGCGGGCCAGGGCGGCGCAGCCCCCGGCGGCCCCGGAAACAGTGCAGGATCGAACAGGCGCACGGGCGGGGATCTCGTCCAGCTCATCACCCCGGGGGGTGAACGCGTCAGCCATCCCGAGTTCGACCCCTGGGTCCAGGACATCGGCGATGACGTGCTGACCTCCCTCTACGAGGACATGGTGGCCATCCGGAGGATCGACGCCGAGGCCACCGCCCTCCAGCGCCAGGGCGAACTCGCCCTCTGGCCGCCGCTGCTGGGCCAGGAAGCCTCCCAGATCGGCTCGGCGAGGGCCCTGCGCGAGGACGACTTCGTCTTCCCCAGCTACCGGGACAACGGCGTCGCCTACGTCCGCGGGGTCAAGCCGGCGGACATCGTCAAGGCCTGGCGCGGCAACGCCCTCGCCGGCTGGGACCCGTACACCGTGAACGTCGCCACCCAGCAGATCATCATCGGCGCGCAGAGCCTCCACGCCACCGGCTACGCCATGGGCATCCAGAACGACGGCGCCGACTCCGCGGCCGTGGCCTACTTCGGCGACGGCGCCACCAGCGAGGGCGACGTCAACGAGGCGATGGTCTTCGCGGCCAGCTTCCAGGCCCCCGTCATCTTCTTCTGCCAGAACAACCACTGGGCCATCTCCGAGCCCGTGATGCTGCAGTCCCACATCCAGATCGCGGACCGGGCCTCCGGCTTCGGCATCCCCAGCATGCGGGTGGACGGCAACGACGTCCTCGCCGTGCTGGCCGCCACCCGGATCGCCCTGGACCGGGCCCGGCGAGGCGGCGGCCCCACCTTCATCGAGGCCGTCACCTACCGCATGGGCCCGCACACGACGGCGGACGATCCCACCCGGTACCGGGACGCCAACGAGCTCGAGGACTGGGCCGCCAAGGACCCGATCCACCGCCTCAAGGTGCTCCTGGAGCGCAAGGGCCTGCTGACCGCAGACGTGGAAACCGCCGTCGCCGCCACGGCCGACGCCGTGGCCAAGGAACTGCGCTCCGGCACCATCAACATGCCCGAACCGCAGCCGCTGCAGATCTTCGAGCACGTCTACAGCACCCCGCACTCCTGGCTGGACCGCCAGCAGGACCACTACACCCGTTACCTGGCCTCCTTCGGCGATCCCGCAGGTGCCCCCTCCGAAGAAGGTGCTCGCTGATGACGCAGATGACCTTTGCCCGGGCGATTAACTCCGGCCTGCGCAAATCCCTCGACAACGATCCCAAGGTGATCCTCATGGGCGAGGACATCGGCACCCTCGGCGGCGTCTTCCGCGTCACCGACGGGCTGCAGAAGGACTTCGGCAAGCACCGCGTCGTGGACACCCCGCTCGCCGAATCCGGCATCCTCGGCACCGCCGTCGGCCTCGCCTACCGCGGCTACCGCCCGGTGGTGGAGATCCAGTTCGACGGCTTCATCTACCCGGCCTTCGACCAGATCGTCAGCCAGGTCGCCAAGATGCACTACCGGACCATGGGTGCCGTGAAGATGCCCATCACCATTCGCGTGCCCTTCGGCGGCGGCATCGGTTCACCCGAACACCACTCCGAGTCGCCCGAGGCGTACTTCACCCACACCTCCGGCCTGCGCGTGGTCAGCGTCTCCAACCCGCAGGACGCGTACACGATGATCCAGCAGGCCATCGCCTGGGACGATCCGGTCCTCTACTTCGAGCCCAAGCGCCGCTACCACGACAAGGGCGAGGTGGACGAGTCCCTGGACCTCTCCGCTGCCCCGTCGATGGAAAAGGCCCGGGTGGTCACCGAGGGCACCGACGTGACCCTGGTGGCCTACGGCCCGCTGGTCAAGACCGCACGTGACGCCGCGCTCGCCGCCGCCGACGAGGGCGTCTTCGTCGAGGTCATCGACCTGCGCTCCCTCGCCCCGGTGGACTTCGCCACGCTGGAGGCCTCGGTCCGCAAGACCGGCCGCCTGGTCATCACGCACGAGGCCAGCCAGTCCGGCGGCCTCGGCGCCGAGGTCGCCGCGAGCATCACCGAACGCTGCTTCTACCACCTCGAGGCCGCCCCCGTCCGGGTCACCGGCTTCGACGTCCCGTACCCCTACTCCAAGCTGGAAATGCACCACCTGCCCGGACTGGACCGGATCCTCGACGGCGTGGACCGGGCCTTGGGCCGCCCCAACTCTTTGAGCGGGCTGGAAGGATGAGCGCAACCATGATCAAGGAATTCCGCCTCCCGGACCTCGGCGAAGGCCTGACGGAATCTGAAATCGTCGCCTGGAAGGTCGGCGTGGGGGACACCGTCACCCTGAACCAGATCATCGCCGAGGTGGAGACCGCGAAGGCCGTCGTCGAGCTGCCCTCGCCGTTCGCCGGCGTCGTCACCGCGCTGCACGAACAGCCCGGCACCGTGGTGGAGGTCGGCAAGCCGATTGTCTCCTTCGAGATCGAGGGCGACGACGACGGCGGCGCCAGTGCGAATTCGGGCGAGGCGCCCGCCAAGCGGGAACCGACGCTGGTGGGCTACGGCGCCATGCCGGAGGGCTCCGGCCGGCCGGCCCGCCGGGCACGGACCTTTTCCGCCGCGGCTGCACCGGCTGCTTCGGCGGCCGCACCCGCTCCGGCTCCTGCTGCCGCTTCCACACCTGCCCCGGCACCGTCACCCGCCGCCGTCGCCGTCCCGCCGAGTGGCGCCCCTGCTGCCGAGCGGCCCCGCTCCACCCCGCCGGTCCGCAAGCTGGCCAAGGACCTCGGCGTCGACCTCGCCGCCGTCACCGGCACGGGGGAGCACGGCCTGATCACCCGGGAGGACGTGCGGAACTTCGTCGGCGGCGGGGACCTCCCGGTCGCCCCGCAGGAACTGGCCGGCGCGCGGCCGGCTACTGCCCCGGCGGCCGGCGAACGGGAAACCCGGACCCCGATCAAGGGCGTCCGGAAGTTCACCGCCGCGGCCATGGTCTCCAGCGCTTTCACCGCGCCGCACGTGACCGAGTTCCTGACCCTGGACGTCACGCCCACCATGGAACTGCTTGCCAGGCTCAAGGACAGCCGGGCCTTCTCCGGGTACAAGCTCACCCCGCTGACCCTGGTGTCCAAGGCCGTGTTGATCGCCCTGCGCAGCCACCCCACGCTCAACGCCCGGTGGGACGAGGCCAACCAGGAGATCGTCCAGTTCAACTACGTCAACCTCGGCATCGCGGCCGCCACGCCGCGCGGGCTGACCGTGCCGAACATCAAGGACGCGGACCGGATGTCGCTGACCCAGCTCTCCACCGCGCTCACCGGGCTGACCGAGAGCGCCCGCGCGGGCAAGACCGCCCCCGCGGACCTCTCCGGCGGGACCATTTCGATCACGAACATCGGCGTCTTCGGCATCGACGCCGGGACCCCCATCCTCAACCCGGGCGAGGCCGCCATCCTGGCCGTCGGCGCGGTGCGGAAGATGCCGTGGGAGTACCGGGACGAGGTGGCGCTGCGCCAGGTCATGACCCTCAGCCTCTCCTTCGACCACCGGCTGGTCGACGGCGAACAGGGCTCCCGCTTCCTGCAGGACGTAGGTGCGCTGCTGTCCGACCCCGGCATGGCACTCGCCATGGCCTAGGTTCCCAGCCCACGGGGCCGGGCATCCCTCCTTTGCCGGAGGGGCGCCCGGCCCTTTGTCGTTCGGGGGGCAGGGCCGTCCGGGGGAGACCCGCCCAGGGGAGTTCGCCTAGCGCGTGCCGTTGCCCGGGGCCGTAAGGGCGGCCAGGGCCATGCCCTCCAGCAGCGGCCGGGCACGCTTGAGTGCCATCCGGCGGCCCTGGGTGCGGACCGAGTGCGGGGTGGAGTTGATCAGGCCGAAGGTGGCGTGGGCGCGCATCCGCAGTTCGGCCGGGTCCGTGTCCGGGTGCAGTCCGGAGAGCACGTCCACCCACAGCTCTACGTAGTTCCGCTGCAGGGTCCGGACCTCGGCCTGGTCCTCGTCGGCGAGGTTGCTGAAGTCCTGATCCTGGACCCGGATCACGTCCGGGTGGCTGAGGGCGAAGTCCACGTGGAACTCCACCAGCCCGGCGAGGGCGGTCTCCGCGGTCCCGGCGCCGGCCACCACGGCGCGGCCGCCGTCGAGCAGGTCCTGGCTGACGCTGAGCAGCATTGCCCCCAGCACCGCCTGCTTGCCGGCGAAGTGCCGGTAGACGGCGGGGCCGCTGACTCCGGCCGCGGCGCCGAGATCCTCCAGGGAGACGCGGTTGAAGCCCTCGGCGGCGAAGAGGGCGGCCGCGGCCTGCAGCAGCGCCTGCCGGCGGCTCTCCTTGGCCCGGCTGCGCTGGGTTGGCTGGCTGGACTCGGTCACCGGCTCACCCTTCTTCTCGGCTGGTCTGGGTATTAACTGCGCTGTACGGGCTCCGTACAGCGGGCTGCAACCCGCCGCACCGGCGATCCTGTGTTGGACATCACAGTTAGTAGAGACTAACCTAAAACTCAGTTATGCGTTACTAACCGAAATGGCCGGACCGGCAGCCCCAGGGCCCCGGTCCGGCCGGGGATGGAAGCAGTCAATGGAGACAATCGCCAGCCGGGTGGATCCCGGCAGCGCAGGCTTCGCCGCCAACCGGGAGGCCCAGCTTGGCCTGGCCCGGGAACTGAAGGAGCGCCTGGCCGCCTCCGCGCTCGGCGGGCCGGAAAAGTCCCGCGAACGCCACGTCGCCCGCGGCAAGCTGCTGCCGCGCGAACGCATCGACCGGCTGCTCGATGACGGCAGCCCCTTCCTGGAAATCGCCCCGCTCGCCGCGGACGGCATGTACGACGGTGATTCGCCCGGCGCCGGTGTGATCGCCGGCATCGGCCTGGTCCACGGCCGCCAGGTGCTGGTCATCTCCAACGACGCCACCGTCAAGGGCGGCACCTACTACCCGATGACGGTCAAGAAGCACCTCCGCGCCCAGGAGATCGCGCTGGAGAACCGCCTGCCCTGCATCTACCTGGTGGACTCCGGCGGGGCGTTCCTGCCCCGCCAGGACGAGGTCTTTCCGGACAAGGAGCACTTCGGCCGGATCTTCTACAACCAGGCGCAGATGTCCGCGGCGAAGATCCCGCAGATCGCCTCCGTCATGGGCTCCTGCACCGCCGGCGGCGCCTACGTGCCCGCGATGAGCGATGAGACCGTGATTGTCCGCAACCAGGGCACCATCTTCCTCGGTGGCCCGCCGCTGGTGAAGGCGGCGATCGGCGAGATCGTCACGGCCGAGGAACTCGGCGGCGGCGACGTGCACTCGAAGATCTCCGGCGTCACCGACCACCTGGCCGAGAACGACGAGCACGCCCTGCAGATCGTCCGCGACATCGTCTCCACCCTGCCGCGGCCGGCCGCCCCCGCCTGGGAGATCGACACGGTTGTCGAACCCGAAGCGGACCCGGTCGAGCTCTACGGCGCCGTCCCCACCGACGTCAACGCCCAGTACGACGTCCGCGAGGTCATCGCCCGGCTGGTGGACGGCAGCCGCTTCCACGAGTTCAAGAAGAACTACGGCACCACCCTGGTCACCGGCTTCGCCAAGCTGCACGGCCACCCCGTGGGCATCGTGGCCAACAACGGCGTCCTGTTCAGCGAGTCCTCCCTCAAGGGTGCACATTTCATCGAACTCTGCGACCAGCGCGGGATCCCGCTGATCTTCCTGCAGAACCTCTCCGGCTTTATGGTCGGCAAGGATTACGAACAGGGCGGCATCGCCAAGAACGGCGCCAAGATGGTCACCGCCGTCGCCACCGCCCGGGTGCCCAAGCTCACCGTGGTGATCGGCGGCTCGTTCGGCGCCGGCAACTACTCGATGTGCGGCCGGGCCTACTCGCCGCGCTTCCTGTGGATGTGGCCGGCCTCCCGGATCTCCGTCATGGGCGGCAACCAGGCCTCCAGCGTCCTCGCCACGGTGAAGCGCGACCAGTACGAGGCCCGCGGCGAGGAATGGTCTGCCGAGGACGAGGAGGCCTTCAAGGCCCCGATCAAGCAGCAGTACGAGGACCAGGGCAGCCCCTACTACTCGACCGCCCGCCTGTGGGACGACGGCATCATCGACCCCGCGGACACCCGCACCGTCCTGGGACTGGCGCTCGACGTCGTCTCCCGCACCCAGCTGCCGGAGACCTCCTTCGGCCTCTTCCGGATGTGAGCCCCGCCGTGACAGCAACCACCAGCACCCCCGCCGTTTCGACCTCCGCGCCGCTCTTCGGCGCCGTCCTGGTCGCCAACCGCGGCGAGATCGCCTGCCGCGTGATCCGCACCCTCCGCGCCCTCGGCATCCGCTCGGTCGCCGTCTACTCCGACGCCGACGCCGGCGCCCGCCACGTGCGGGAGGCCGACGCCGCCGTCCGGATCGGGCCTGCAGCCGCCACCGAGAGCTACCTCAAGATCGAGGCCATCATCGATGCCTGCCGCCGCAGCGGCGCCGAGGCCGTGCACCCCGGCTACGGCTTCCTCAGCGAGAACGCCGACTTCGCCCGCGCCCTGGAGCGGGCAGGCATCACCTTCATCGGCCCCGGCGTCGAATCCCTGAACATCATGGGCGACAAGATCCGCTCCAAAAACCACGTCACCGGCTACGGCGTCCCCGTGGTCCCCGGCGTCGCCGAACCCGGCATGAGCGACGCCCAGCTGATCGAGGCCGCTGCCGGCGTCGGGTACCCGTTGCTGATCAAGCCCTCCGCCGGCGGCGGCGGGAAGGGCATGCACGTGGTCGAGCGGCCCGAGGACCTCGAAGCCACCCTCGCGACGGCCCGCCGGGTCGCGGCCAGCGCCTTCGGCGACGACACCCTGTTCCTGGAGCGGCTGGTCACCACCCCGCGGCACATCGAGGTCCAGGTCCTCGCCGACAACCACGGCAACGTCATCCACCTAGGAGAGCGCGAATGCTCCCTGCAGCGCCGGCATCAGAAGGTGATCGAAGAGGCCCCGTCCCCGCTGCTGGAGGGCCTTCCCGACGGCGCCGCCATCCGCGCACGGCTCGGCGAGGCCGCCTGCAACGCCGCCCGCAGCGTCAACTACTCCGGTGCCGGCACCGTGGAGTTCCTGGTCTCCGACGACGCCCCGGACGAATTCTTCTTCATGGAGATGAACACCCGCCTGCAGGTCGAGCACCCGGTCACCGAGATGGTCACCGGCATCGACCTGGTCGAATGGCAGGTCCGCATCGCCGCCGGGGAGGAACTCACCGTGGCCCAGGACGACGTTGTCCTCACCGGCCACTCCGTGGAGGCCCGGGTCTACGCCGAGGTGCCTGAGAAGAACTTCCTGCCCTCCGGGGGAGAGGTGCTGCTGCTGGATGAGCGCGGGGAGATCTTCACCGCGCTCGAGGACGCGGACGCCGCCGTTTTGGACGCCGGGGTCCCGGCAGCGGCGGACCCGGACATCCGGATCGACTCCTCGCTGCGGCCCGGCGCCGAGATCTCCAGCGACTACGACCCGATGATCGCCAAGGTTATCGCCCGCGGTCCGGACCGGGCCGCGGCCCTCGCGAAGCTGGACACGGCCCTCTCCCGGTACACGGTGCTGGGTCCTGAGACCAACGTCGAATACCTGCGGATGCTGATCAACGACGAGGACGTCCGAGCCGGCCGGCTCGACACCGGCCTGATCGAACGCAAAATGCCGGGTTTCACCTTCCGCCGGGCCGGCGACGCGGAGCTGATGGCGGCGGCCCTGCCGTTCTGGGTCCTCGCCGAGGGTCCCGCGGGCCTGGGCTCGCCCTGGGACAGCGTCCGCGGCTGGCGGATCGGGGCACCGGCGGCGTGGACCATGAGCTTCGGCATTCCCGGGGGCGGGCTCGCCACCGTGGCGGTCACGTTCGTGGAGAACATCGACCTCGGCCGCGCCCGGGTCCGGGTCGACGGCGGCACCGAGCATGACGTGGCCGTGATCGGCCTCTCCGACGACAACATCCTCTTCGACATCGACAGCGTGGAGCACCGGTTCGCGCTCGCGCAGTCCGGGCACGACTTCCTTCGGGAAGACCCGCCCGAGTTCCTCTTCGTCGGCAACGAGGGCTGGTCCTGCCGGCTCGAGCCGCTGACCCGGGAAGCCCGGCTCGCCCGGGTGCTCGCCGCCGTCGAACGCGAAGAGGGCGCCGCGGACCCCGCGGTGCGCTCGCCGATGCCCGGCACCGTGGTGTCCGTCTCCGTGGCCCACGGCGACGCCGTCACCGCGGGCCAGGCCCTGGTGGCCGTGGAGGCCATGAAGATGGAGCACCAGCTCACCGCACCCCTGGACGGCACCGTCCACCTCAGCATCACCACCGGCGACCTGGTCAAGGCAGACCAGGTCCTCGCCACCATCCACCCACAGGAGTGATCCCCATGCCCGATTTTGAACTCAGCGAGGACTACCAGGACCTCTCCGACACCGTCCGCGACTTCGCCGACCAGGTGGTTGCCCCGGTCTCCGCCAAGCACGACGAGGAACACAGCTTCCCCTACGAGGTCGTCTCCCAGATGGCCGACATGGGCCTCTTCGGCCTGCCCTTCCCGGAGGAAGCCGGCGGCATGGGCGGGGACTACTTCGCCCTGGCCCTGGCCCTGGAGCAGCTTGGCCGGGTGGACCAGTCGGTCGCGATCACCCTGGAGGCCGGCGTCTCGCTCGGCGCCATGCCGATCCACCGCTTCGGCACCGACGCGCAGAAGGAGGAGTGGCTGCCGCTGCTGGCCTCCGGCAAGGCGCTCGCCGGGTTCGGCCTGACCGAACCCGAGGCCGGCTCCGACGCCGGCGGAACCAAGACCACCGCCAGGCTGGAAGGCGTCGGAGACGCAAAAAATTGGGTAATCAACGGCAACAAGGCGTTCATCACCAACTCCGGCACCGACATCACCAAACTTGTTACCGTCACCGCGGTCACCGGCCAGCAGGAACGCCCGGACGGCAGCATCAAGAAGGAAATCTCCACCATTCTGGTGCCCACCAGCACGCTCGGGTTCACGGCGGAGAAGGCCTACAATAAGGTCGGCTGGAACGCCTCGGACACCCACCCGCTGACGCTGGACAACGTCCGGGTCCCGGAGGAGAACCTCCTCGGCACCCGCGGCCGCGGCTACGCCAACTTCCTCTCCATCCTCGACGAGGGCCGCATCGCCATCGCCGCGCTCGCCGTCGGCGCCGCCCAGGGTTGTGTGGACCAGTCGGTGAAGTACGCCAAGGAACGCAGCGCCTTCGGCCAGAACATCGGCAAGTACCAGGCCGTCGCGTTCAAGATCGCCCGCATGGAGGCCCGGGCCCACACCGCCCGCCTGGCCTACTACGACGCCGCCGCCCGGATGCTCGCCGGCAAGCCGTTCAAGACCCAGGCGGCCATCGCTAAGATGATCGCAGGCGAGGCAGCCATGGACAACGCGCGGGACGCCACCCAGGTGTTCGGCGGCTATGGCTTCATCAACGAGTTCACCGTGGCACGCCACTACCGCGACTCCAAGATCCTGGAGGTCGGCGAGGGCACCACGGAGGTCCAGCTGATGCTGATCGCCCGCGAACTGGGCCTGTAGCCGCACGGAAGGACCTTTCGATGATCGACAAAGTTGTTGCCAGCGCCGCCGAGGCCGTGGCGGACATTTCCGACGGCGCCTCGCTTGCCGTCGGGGGCTTCGGCCTCTGCGGCATCCCCGTGGCGCTGATCGCGGCACTGCATGAGCGCGGCGCGACGGACCTGGAGACCGTCAGCAACAACTGCGGCGTGGACGACTGGGGCCTGGGCATCCTGCTCAAGGACGGCCGGATCCGCCGGACCATCAGCTCCTACGTGGGGGAGAACAAGGAGTTTGCCAGGCAGTACCTGTCCGGCGAACTCGAGGTGGTCCTCACCCCGCAGGGCACCCTGGCCGAAAAGCTGCGCGCCGGCGGGGCCGGCATCCCCGCGTTCTACACGCCCGCCGGCGTCGGCACCCAGGTCGCCGAGGGCGGCCTGCCGCAGAAGTACGACGCCGACGGCAACGTCGCGGTGGCTTCCGCGGCCAAGGAGGTCCGGAGCTTCCACGGCGCCGACTACGTGCTGGAGGAGGCGTTGACGCCGGACTTCGGCCTGGTCCACGCCTGGAAGGGGGACCGGCACGGCAACCTGGTCTTCCATGCCGCCGCGATGAACTTCAACCCGCTCTGCGCCATGGCCGGGAAGATCACCATCGCCGAGGTGGAGGAGCTCGTGGAACCGGGGGAGCTGGATCCGGGACAGATCCACGTCCCGGGCATCTTCGTCCAGCGCGTGGTCCTGGCCCCAGAGGCGGAGAAACGCATCGAGAAACGGACCGTGGCCGCCGCATCCGCCGGGCCCGCCGGAACGACAGGAGCCTGACCGTGGAGAGCACCCAGACCCCGGACGGCCCCGCCCGGCCCGAAACCGTCCGGCACGAATACCGGCCGCCCGCCGTCGAACACGGCGCCGTTCCCGGCGGCGCCGACTTTGCCGCGCCGGCCAAGGGCTGGACCCGGAACGAGCTCGCCGCCCGCGTGGCGCGGGAGCTGCACAACGGCCAGTACGTCAACCTCGGCATCGGCATGCCCACGCTGATCCCGAACTACATTCCGGACGGCGTCGAGGTGGTGCTGCACTCGGAGAACGGGATCCTCGGCGTCGGGCCCTACCCGGCCGAGGACAACGTCGACCCCGACCTGATCAACGCCGGCAAGGAGACCGTCACGGTCAACAAGGGCGCCGCCTTCTTCGACTCCGCCGCATCCTTCGGGATGATCCGCGGCGGCCACGTCGACGTCGCCGTCCTCGGCGCCATGGAGGTGGCGCAGAACGGGGACCTCGCCAACTGGATGATCCCGGGCAAGATGGTCAAGGGCATGGGCGGGGCAATGGACCTGGTCTTCGGGGCCAAGAAGGTGATCGTGATGATGGAGCACGTGGACCGCAACGGCAACCCGAAGATCGTGGAGCGCTGCTCCCTGCCGCTTACGGGCAAGGGCTGCGTGGACCGGATCATCACCGACCTCGCCGTCATCGACGTCGTGACCGAGGGCGGGACCTCGCGGCTGGTGCTGCGGGAACTGGCTCCGGACGTGACCGCGGAAGAGGTGGCCGCGGCCACCGGCGCCGAACTTTTCGAGGAAGACCAGGAACTCTCCGTATGACCACCAGCCACTCCCACATGGACGCCGACGCCGGCGGCGCGGGCCGCCGCGTTATCGAACAGCGCGGCCTCTACTTCGACGAGCTTGAGGAAGGCGTCGCCTATGCGCACCGGCCCGGCCGGACCGTGACCGAGACGGATAACGTCCTGTTCACCACCATGACCATGAACACCCAGTCGCTGCACCTGGACGCCGCCTGGAGCGCCGGGCAGCCCTTCGGCCAGCGGCTGATGAACTCCATGTTCACCCTGGCCACCATGGTGGGCCAGTCCGTGCCGCAGCTGACCCAGGGGACCATCATCGCCCAGCTGGGCCTGACGGATGTGTCCTTCCCGCACCCGCTCTTCCACGGGGACACGCTCTACACGGAGACGGTGGTAACAGGGAAGCGGCTCTCCTCGTCCCGGCCGGGCCAGGGCATCGTGACCATGGAGCACACCGGCCGGAACCAGGACGGCACCGTGGTGGCCCGCGCCACCCGCAGCTGCCTGATGTGGACCCGCGACGCGCACACTTCGCAGCAGGCGGGATCGCAGCCGGCGACGCAGCAGAATGGGTCGCGGGAAGCCGCGTCACCGGAAGCCGCCGAAAAGGGGAGAATCGAGGCATGACCTTCCTGATGGGCCCCGCCCTGCTCTTCTGCCCCGCCGACCGGCCCGAGCGCTACCAAAAGGCCGCCGACCGCGCGGACACGGTGATCGTGGACCTCGAGGACGCCGTCGCCCCCGCGGACAAGCAGCGCGCCCGCGGGGCCATCCTGGCCCAGCTCGGCTCGGCCGGTGACGTGCCCGAACTGGATCCCAGCCGGACCATCATCCGGATCAACCCGGCCGGGACCGAGGAGTTCGGGAAGGATCTGCACTGCCTCAAGCACACCCCCTACCGGCACGTGATGCTCGCCAAGGCCGAAAGCGCCGCCCAGCTCCGCGAGCTAGAGGGCTTCAGCGTGATCGCCCTGTGCGAGACGGCGGCCGGGATCGTCAACGCCGCGGCCATCGCGGCCGAACCCAACGTGGTGGGCCTGATGTGGGGCGCCGAGGACCTGATCGCCTCCCTCGGCGGGACGTCCAGCCGGAACGACGACGGCGGCTACCGGGCCGTCGCCCTGCACGCCCGCTCCACGGTGCTGCTGGCCGCCCGCGCCGCCGGCAAGGAAGCGGTGGACTCGGTCTACGTCAACATTCCGGACCTGGACGGCCTGGCCGCCGAGAGCCGCGACGCCGTCGCCTCCGGCTTCGGCTCCAAGGCCTGCATCCACCCGAACCAGGTGGCCGTGGTCCGGGAGGCGTACGCCCCGTCCGAGGAAGAAGTGGCCACGGCGCGCGAGCTGCTCGACGCCGCCGCAGCCGCCGGAACGGGCGTCTTCCAGCACAAGGGCAGCATGATCGACGGGCCTATCCTCAAGCACGCCGAGGCCACGCTCCGCCGCGCCGGGCACTAGCCTTCAGGCCCGCTGGGGGCGGGACCTGCTGGCCTCGCCCTGAATTCTCATCGATTCGCCACAGATGGCCGAAATGCGAGGGTCCATAGCGGCCAACTCCGTCAAATGGGCGTAGGCGGGTGTCACCGGCGTTGCTGCTGGCGTGGCCCGGCCCGACCGCGCGGAAAGCCATGGTGCCCTCCCGGCCACGCCTGAATTCTCATCGATTCGCCACAGATGGCCGAAATGCGAGGGTCTATAGCGGCCAACTCCGGCAAATGGGGCAGGTTACGGACGAAACCTGCCCCGATCCACCCGAAGAATGGGCATGCTCATCGCTGCTGGTGGGGTATGGGCATCCGCATGGCGGCTGGCGCGAAGAATGGGCATGCTCGTCGCAGCTGGTGGGGTATGGGCGTGCTCAGCGGCGCCAGAGGTAGCGGTTCTCCGGCCGGCCGGCGGCGCCGTACCGCGGGGTGAGCCGGGCGAAGCCGTTGACCACCAGATACTCGAGGTAGCGCCGGGCGCTGACCCGGGAGAGGCCCAGCCTCAGAGCGAGCCCGGCCGCGGACACGTCCTCGGGACTGGCCCGCAGCGCCTCGATCACCGCGTCCAGGGTGGGCCGGGACAACCCCTTGGGCAGTCGCACCCCGTCCGCACCGGCACTGACCCCCGCGCCGGTCCCGCCGCCGTCGGCCTCTGACGCCTGACCTGCCGCGTGACCCTCGGCAGCCTGCCCGGCCCCGGCCGCCGCGGTAGCACGCCGGGAGGGTGCCACCAACCGGTCGATCCGGTCCTGGTCCAGCGGCCCGGCCGAGGACCCTGCGGCCAGCTCGTCGCGCAGCGCCACGTACTCGTCCAGGCGCTCGTTCAGGGCCTGCGAGGTGAACGGCTTGACCAGGTAGTGCAGCACCCCTCCGGCCATCGCCGCGCGGACCGTCTCCAACTCCCGGGACGCGGTGATCACCAGGACGTCCGTGGGCTGGTGCGGCCGGTTCCGCAGCTGCCGCAGCACCTCCAGCCCGGACATGTCGGGAAGGTGGATGTCCAGCAGGACCAGGTCCGGCAGCAGCTCCGCGGCGAGGTCCAGTCCCTGCCGTCCCGAGTGGGCGGTGCCGACGACGTCGAAGCCGCCGCGGGCCAGCAGGAACCCGTGATGGATCCCCGCAACCGCCACGTCATCGTCGATGATGAGGGTGCGTATGCCGCTCATAGCCGTTCCAGTGCCGCCTTCCGTGGGGCGTCCGGCCCCGCCGGGGAAGCCGCCGCGGCGCTCCCCGCCGTGTTTGAAGTAACTGTGTGTGAAGTAACCGTGTGTGAAGTAATTGTGCTGAACGTGACCGTAAACCGCGCCCCGCCCAGGTCCGAACGGGTCACCGCCGCCGTCCCGCCGCGCCGCCGGGCAACGCGCTGGACCAGGGCCAGCCCGAATCCGCGGGTGTTCACGCCGTCGGCATCCTTGCTCGTGACCCCGGGTTCGAACACCGCCTGCCGGTCCGCGTCCGGCACGCCCGGGCCGTCGTCCTCGACGGTGAGCACGCGGCCGCCGGCCGGGGTCTCGGCCAGGGCGACGGCCACGGTGCTGTCGTAGCCGGCGGCGTCGACGGCGTTGTCAATCAGGTTCCCCAGCACGGTGATGACGTCGTCGGTCCCGTCCGGGGCGCAGACCGAGTCCTCCGCGACCTCGATGTCGATCCCGCGCTCGGCGCACACCGTGGACTTGGCGATCAGCAGGGCCCGGACGCCGTCGTCGGTGATGCCGGCCGCCAGCGGACGGTTCACGAAGCCGGCATCGGCGGCGCTGCGGCCCAGGAACTCTACCGCCTTCGACTGTTGGCCCAGTTCCAGCAGCCCGGAGACGACGTGCAGCTTGTTCGCGAACTCGTGCGCCTGGGCCCGGAGCGCCAGCGTCACGTCCAGGGCGCCGTCCCGGTCCCGCAGCATGGCGTGCAGCTCGGTCCGGTCCCGCAGGATCAGCACCTTGCCCACCTCCCGGCCGTCCACCGTGGCGGCGTTCACCTTGCCCAGGAGGATCCGCTCGCCGGAGAGGACCAGTTCCTCGGTGCTGGACCCGGCCGCGAGGAGCCGGTGGATGCCCGGCTCCAGGGAGGCGGTGGCGGGGGAGCCGAGGATCTCCTCGCCCACGCCCAGCAGCCGCCGGGCCTCGTCGTTGACCAGCACCACGGTGCCGTCGGCGTCCACCGCCACCAGCCCCTCACCCAGGCCGTGCAGCATGGCGTCCCGGGTCTCGAGCAGCGCAGCGATGTCCTCCGGTTCCAGCTTGTAGATCTGCCGCCAGACCAGCTTGGAGATGTACATCGCGCCGAGGGACCCCAGCAGCGCGGCGCCCACCAGCCAGCCGAAGAGCTGCGGCAGGTCCTCGTAGAGGTCGGCGGCGAGGGTGCTCTCCAGGACCCCCACGGAGGCCGACCCGATCACCGCCCCGTTCCGGTCGAAGATGGGCACCTTGACCCGCCAGGACTCGCCCAGCGTGCCGGTCTGGGTTCCCACGTAGATGTCCCCGGCGAGCGGGACGGACGGGTCCGTGGAGACGTGCTTGCCGATCTCCTCCGGGTTCGGGTGGGACTGCCGCACGCCGAACTTGTCCGTCACCACCACATAGGTGACGTTGGAGGCCTGCCGGATCACCTCGGCGATCGGCTGGATGGTCTCCGCGGGGGCGGGCGTGCCGAAGGCGTTGATGACCGACGGCAGCCGGGCCACACTCTCGGCCACGCCGATCAGCCGGCTCTTGTACGCGTCGCGCAGCTGCGCCTCCTGCATGCGGATTGTCACGACGCCGACGGCGGTGAGCACGGCCAGGACGATGGCCAGCTGGAGGGCCACCAGCTGGAAGCGGAGCGGGACGCTGTGAAACACCTCACAAGTCTGCCACCCGGGACCGCCGCCCGGTGCCGGAAGCCGGCCACGATCCGTGACCAATATGACCACTACTACCTCTACGTCCTAATACTGTCCCGCCACCGTGGCCGCTCCTAGGGTCGGGGAAGTGATTCCAATGATGTGCATCACATGTGTCCAAGGAGAGATCATGACGTTCCACCACACCTTCACCCGCCGCGCCGCCCTCACCGCCGGAGCGGCAGGCCTCGCCCTCACCCTCGCGGCTTGCGGCGGCGGCACCGGCACCGGCAGCGCCGCCGGCAACGGATCCGCCGCCGAACCGGTCAAGAAGCTCAGCATCATCGTCCCTGCCAACCCCGGCGGCGGCTGGGACCAGACCGGCCGGGCCATTCAGGCGGACCTGCAGTCCAACAAGCTCGTCAGCTCCGCCCAGGTCACCAACATCGGCGGCGGCGGCGGCACCAACGGCCTGGCCAAGCTGGCCACCGAAAAGGACGCCAACACCCTGATGGTGATGGGCTACGTCATGGTCGGGGCCGTCGAGACCAACGGCGCCAAGTCCCGCCTGGAGGACACCACCCCGATCGCCCGCCTCACCGAGGAGCCCCTGGTCCTGGTGGTCCCGGCGTCCTCGAAGTACCAGTCCGTCAAGGACCTGGTGGACGACATCAAGGCCAACGGCAAGGGCGTCGCCATCACCGGCGGCTCGGCCGGCGGCGCGGACCACATCCTGGCCGGGCAGATCCTCAAGTCCCAGGGCGTCGGCTCGGACAAGCTGAACTACATCGGCTACTCCGGCGGCGGCGAGTCCATTGCCGCGCTGCTGGGCAACAAGGTCCAGGCCGGTATCTCCGGCATCGGCGAATACGCCGAACAGGTCAAGGCCGGCAAGGTCCGCGCGCTCGCCGTCTCCGGCAAGGGCGAGGTCCCGGCGCTGCCCGGCATCAAGCCGCTCACCGAGCAGGGCATCGACGTCGTGCTGACCAACTGGCGCGGCGTGGTGGCCCCCGGCTCCATCGACGACGCCCAGAAGACCAAGCTGACCGAACTCGTCACCAGGCTGCACGAGACCGAGGCCTGGAAGTCCACCCTGAAGAAGAACAACTGGGACGACGCATTCCTGGCCGGCGACGGCTTCAAGACCTTCCTGGGCGAGGACATCACGAAGGTCAAGACCACGCTGACCGAAATCGGCCTGGTCAAGTAACAGTGTCCGCCCCAACAACAGAGTCCACCCACGTGGAGGCGCCCGCCAAGCGGCCTCTCGGGGAGATTCTCTTCGCCCTCCTGTTCGTCAGCATCGGCGCGGCGGGACTCCTGACGGCGGGATCCATCCCGATCCCGCCGTCGGAGACCGGCATCGGCCCCCGTGCCTTCCCCTACATCGTCTGCGGCACCCTCGTGGCCGTCGGCACCGGCATCGTCATCCAGGTCCTGCGCGGCAAGGTGGGCCAGGCCGAGGAGGGCGAGGACCTCGACGCAGATGCCTCCACAGACTGGGTGGCCCTGGCCAAGCTGGTCGGCTTCGTGGTGCTGCACATCGTCCTGATCGAACCCGCCGGCTGGCCCGTGGCCGCGGCGGTCCTGTTCAGCGGGGCGGCCTGGACCCTTGAGGCCAAGCCGCTCTGGAAGGCGATCGTCGTCGCCGTGATCATGGCACTGCTCCTGCAGTACGTCTTCGGCGGCCTGCTGGGCGTGTCCCTGCCCCCGGGCCCGCTGTTCGAGGGGGTGCCGTTCTTCCATGGATAGCATTACGTTCCTGCTTGACGGCTTCGCCAACGCCCTCCAGCCGGTCTACCTGCTCTACGCCCTGGGCGGCGTCTTCGTCGGCACCGCCGTCGGTGTCCTCCCGGGCATCGGCCCGGCCATGACCGTGGCACTGCTGATGCCCATCACCTATGCCCTGGATCCGGCCGCGGCGCTGATCGTGTTCGCCGGCATCTACTACGGCGGCATGTACGGCGGGTCGACGACGTCGATCCTGCTCAACACCCCCGGTGAATCCGCCTCGATCGTCACCGCCCTCGAGGGCAACAAGATGGCCAAGGCCGGCAGGGGAGCGGCGGCGCTGGCGACGGCGGCGATCGGTTCGTTTATCGCCGGCACCATCGCCACTGTGCTGCTGTCCTTTTTGGCCCCCGTCGTGGCGGAATTCGCCGTCGGCCTCGGCCCGGTGGACTACGTGGCACTCATGGTGGTGGCCTTCCTCACCGTCGGCGCGCTGCTGGGCGCCTCGGTGCTCCGCGGGCTCGCGTCCCTGGCCCTGGGCCTGTTCATCGGCCTGATCGGCATCGACGACAGCACCGCCCAGCAGCGCTTCACCTTCGACAACCCCAACCTGGTGGACGGCATCGACATGGTGCTGGTGGCCGTGGGCCTTTTCGCCCTGGGCGAGGCGCTCTACGTCGCCTCCAAGCTCCGGCACGGTCCGGTGGAGGTCATCCCGGTCAGCAAGGGCAAGAACGCCTGGCTGTCCAAGGAGGACTGGAAGCGGTCCTGGAAGCCGTGGCTGCGCGGAACGTTCATCGGCTTCCCGATCGGCACGGTCCCCGCCGGCGGTGCGGACGTCTCCACGTTCCTGTCCTACGCGGCGGAACGGCGGCTGGCCAAGGGCGAGAACCGGCGCCAGTTCGGCAAGGGCGCGATTGAGGGCGTCGCCGGTCCCGAGGCGGCCAACAACGCCGCCGCCGCCGGTGTCCTGGTGCCGCTGCTGACCCTCGGCATCCCCACCACCGCCACCGCGGCGATGATGCTGACCGCGTTCCAGCGCTACCAGATCCAGCCCGGGCCGCTCCTGTTCGAAAACCAGGGCGCCCTGGTCTGGACCCTGATCGCCTCCCTGTACGTGGGCAACCTGATGCTGCTGGTGCTGAACCTGCCGCTGGTGGGCCTCTGGGTGAAGATCCTGCAGATCCCGAGGCCGTTCCTCTACGCCGGCATCCTGGTCTTCGCGGCCCTCGGGGCGTTCTCGGTGAACTTCTCGCCGATCGACGTCGGGGTGCTGCTGGTGGTGGGCATCCTGGGCTACTTCATGCGCCGCTACGGCTACCCCGTGGCGCCCATGGTGGTGGCGATGATCCTGGGGCCGATGTTCGAGGTGCAGCTGCGGCGCTCGCTGCAGCTCTCCCAGAACGACCCCACCGCGCTGTTCTCCACCCCGTTCGCAGTCGTGGTCTACGCGACCATGGCGCTGATCTTCCTGGGTTCCTGGTGGCTGCGCCGCCGGCAGGCCGCCCTGGAGGCGGTCACCGAGAAGGAATCCGTGTCCGTCTAGGGCGGGAGCATTAGCCAGGCCACCGCGCCTGTTTGCCACGAATGGCCGGAATGGTACCCACCATTCCGGCCATTCGTGTCAGATCGCTGCGGTCCCGGCGGGCACTCAGTCCTCCGGCGGCAGGGACAGCGGCGGGATGGACTCCTCCAGCAGGATCCGGACCCAGCGCTGGCCGGTGGCGCGGAACTCCGCCCGGGTGGCGAAGCGGTAGTGGAAACTCCGGGCCCGCACCCAGCGCGGCCGGGCGCCGTCGAACGGGTCCTCCCGCAGCAGCCGCAGCGTGGGCCGGTCTGCCTCCAGCAGCTTCGCCAGGAACGCGTAGAACCATTGCTCGTGCACGCTGCGCAGCGGCAGGAACCACATCAGCCAGTCCAGCCGCAGGTGGTACGGCGCCCACTGCCGCGGCACGCGCCGGACATCACCGGGCTTGCCGCGGAACCCGTACTCCCGCCAGTCCGCCGCCTCGTCCGGCTCGGGGTCCAGGGTCCCCTCCACCACGATCTCGATCCGCTGCTTGGTCACCGAGCCGAACGCCCCGTAGGCATTGACCAGCTGCCACCGGTTGAACGCGGCATTCATCAGCTGGTACGACGAGACCAGGTTCGCCGCCGGGCGGTAGCTGAGCACCAGCAGCAACACGGTGGCCAGGCTTACCAGCACCAGCCAGGGCAGCGGCGCCTGCGAGCCCTCCGTTGACACGACACCTCCCGCCGGCACTGCTCCCTCCGCCGCACCCGGGGGCCGCCAGCCGGACGGCAGGCCGGGGAACAGGGCGTGCAGCACCGGATCGCTCACCGCCGCGAAAGCCAGCAGAATCGCCATCCAGTTCAGCCACGCGAAGTTGCCGCTGGCCACCAGCCACAGCTGGGTGAACACCACGATCCCCGCGGCCACGGACGCCAGCGGCTGCGGGGCGAACAGGAAGAACGGCACGACCAGCTGGGCGCCATGGTTGCCCAGGACCTCCAGCCGGTGCCAGGCCTTCGGCATCAGGTGGGCCTGGCGGCTCAGGGGCCCGGGCATCGGCTGGGTTTCGTGGTGGTAGTACAGCGCGGTGAGGTCCCGCCACTCCCGGCCGCCGCGGATCTTGATCATCCCCGCCCCGAATTCCAGCCGGAACAGCAGCCACACCAGCAGGAGCAGGACGGTCCGCGGCGGGAGAGTCTGCTCCGAGCCGAGGAACCCCACGGTGAACCCAGCCTCCAGCAGCAGCATCTCCCAGCCGAACCCGTAGAACGTCTGGCCCACGTTCACGATCGACATGTACAGCAACCAGAGCGCCAGGAAAGCCAGCAGCGGCAGCCACGGCGGCCCCTGCTGCGGCAGGCCCAGTACCAGGGCGGCGCCGATCAGCATCCCGACGGCGCAGACCGCGCGCAGCAAACGGTCCGAATAGTGCCAGGCGAACAGGGTGGGTCGAAGCGGGCGCCGGGCGCGGGCCAGGAGCGAGGGGACCGGGAGTAGTCCGCGCTCGCCGAGGAGCGCCGGAAACTGGTTCAGCGAGGAGAGGAACGCGACCACAAAAACGGCCGCGACGCCGCGCTGCAGTACCTGCCGGGCGAATCCGTAGTCCGGCGCGTCAAACCAGGCCGTCCACTCCACGATTCCCACGGTACGCCGCCGCCGGAGGGCGTCAAGGCGCGGCCGGGGCAGTGCCGGTGCGGGATACTGGAGGCATGAAGCCGCGCAGCATTGTCCTCCTCGGATCCACCGGGTCCATCGGTACCCAGGCCCTCGACGTCGTCGACGGGGCGCCCGACCGGTTCGAGATCGTGGCGCTCAGCGCGGGCGGCGGCAACCTTGAACTCCTGGCCCGGCAGGCGGTCCACACCCGGGCCCGCGCCGTCGGCATCGCCGCCGGCGACCCGGCCGGGCTGCAGCGCCTGATTGACGACGCCGCGCGCGCTGCCGGGGTGACCGGGTACCGTCCGGAGATCCTCGCCGGCCCGGACGCCGCCACCCGGATCGCGGAGATCCCCGCCGACGTCGTCCTCAACGGCATCACCGGCTCGATCGGCCTGGCACCCACCCTCGCCGCCCTGAAGTCCGGCGCCACGCTCGCCCTGGCGAACAAGGAATCCCTGATCGTCGGCGGCGCCCTGGTCAAGGCCGCCGCCCGCGAGGGCCAAATCGTCCCGGTGGACTCCGAACACTCCGCCATCGCCCAGTGCCTGCGCTCCGGCACCGCCGCCGAGGTGGACCGCCTGGTCCTGACGGCCTCCGGCGGTCCGTTCCGCGGCCGGACCCGGGCCGAGCTGCTGGACGTAACCCCGCAGGACGCCCTGGCCCACCCCACCTGGGACATGGGCCTGATGGTCACCACCAACTCCGCCACCCTGGTCAACAAGGGCCTTGAAGTGATCGAGGCGCACCTGCTCTTCGACATCCCACTGGAGAAGATCGACGTCGTGGTCCACCCGCAGTCCGTGGTGCACTCGATGGTGCAGTTCACCGACGGATCCACCATCGCCCAGGCCTCCCCGCCGGACATGCGCCTGCCGATCGCCCTGGGCCTCGGCTGGCCGGACCGGGTTCCCGGCGCCGCGTCCCCGTGCGACTGGACCCGGGCCACCAGCTGGACGTTCGAACCGCTGGACGCCGGCGCGTTCCCCGCCGTCGGCCTGGCCAAGGACGCCGCCCGCCGCGGCAGCACCTACCCGGCGGTCTTCAACGCCGCCAACGAGGAAGCCGTGATGGCCTTCCACGCCGGCCGGATCCGCTTCCCCGACATCGTGGACACCGTCGAGGCCGTCCTCAGCGAGCACACAGGATCCTCCGGGCTGACGGTCGAGGCCGTGCTGGATGCTGAAAAGTGGGCACGCGCGCGGACCCTCGAGCGTTTGGCCGTAGGAACCCCCGCCACCCCCAGCCAGTCCGTGCCCAGGAAGTAGCCAGACCCAGCATGAGCCCCGTTCTCCTCTTCATCCTCGGCGTCGTCTTTGTCGTGATCGGCATCGCCGTGTCCATCGCCCTGCACGAGGTGGGCCACCTGGTGCCGGCCAAGCTGTTCAAGGTCCGCGTCACCAAATACATGATCGGCTTCGGTCCCACTCTCTGGTCGCGGCGCCGCGGCGAGACCGAATACGGCGTCAAGGCCATCCCCCTCGGCGGCTTCGTCTCGATGATCGGCATGTACCCGCCCAACCCGGAGGACGGCACCGTCCGGGCCTCCAGCACCGGCATGTTCCAGTCCCTGGCCGCCGACGCGCGGTCGCTGGCGCACGAGGAGATCGGCCCCGAAGACCGGGACCGGGTGTTCTACCGGCTGCCGGTCTGGAAGAAGATCATCATCATGCTCGGCGGCCCGGCCATGAACCTGCTGATCGGCCTCGTGCTGACGGCCGTGCTGCTGATGGGCTTCGGCGTGGCGGGCTCCACCACCACCATTGCCGACGTCTCCAAGTGCCAGGTCAAGGCCGGGGAAACCGTGGACCCGAACTCGCAGGACTGCAAGCTCACCCCCGCGGCCGCCGCCGGACTGAAGCCGGGCGACACGATCACCTCCTTCGACGGCAGGCAGGTCACCAACTGGGACGAGCTCACCGGCTGGATCCGGGCCTCGGCCGGCAAGACCGTGAGCGTCACGGTCCAGCGCGACGGCGCCCCCGTCACCACCACGGTGACCCCGGTGCTCTCCTCCCGCCCGGTGGTCGGCGCCGACGGACGCCAGGCCAAGGACGCGGACGGCAAGCTCCGCTACCAGGACGTCGGTTTCCTCGGCATCGGCCCGCAGTCGGCGCTGGTGCAGCAGCCGGCGTCGGCGGTGCTCCCGATGGCCGGGGAGAACATCAAGCAGATCGCCGGCGTCGTCCTGAACCTCCCGGCGCGCGTGGTGGGCGTGGCGCAGGCGGCCTTCAGTTCGGAGCCCCGGGACCCCAACGGCCCCATCAGCGTGGTGGGCGTCGGCCGGGTGGCCGGCGAGGTCGCCGCCATGGAACAGGTGCCGCTTCAGAGCCGGCTCGCCACCTTGGTGGGCTTGCTCGCCGGGCTGAACTTCGCCCTGGCCGTCTTCAACCTCGTCCCGCTGCTGCCGCTCGACGGCGGCCACGTGGCGGGCGCGCTGTACGAGGGTGCCCGGCGCCGGATCGCCAAGCTCTTCGGCCGGCCGGATCCGGGGGCGTTCGACATCGCCAAGATGCTGCCCGTGACGTACGTGGTGGCGGCGCTGCTGATGGGCATGTCAGCGCTGCTGATTTACGCGGACATCGTCAAACCGGTGAACCTTTTCGGTTGATTCCCGCTACTAAGCCATTTTGAACTGATTTTTGATAATCAGCTTTAGATGGTTGATCTTTATGAATCAGCCGCCTAGGGTTGCGGTATGTACGTCCTGACGATCGACCAGCGCGGCAGCAGCACTGATGTGGACCGGGTCCCCGGCCTGCTGGCGGAGCTGGCCAGACTGGTCCCCGGAGCCACCTTCGAACGCTCCGTGGGCGACGAGCTGCAGGGGGTGCTGCAGTCGCCTGCCGAGGTGGTGGACACCGCCCTGCACGCCCTCCGGGACGGCCACTGGTACGTCGGAATCGGCGTCGGGGCCGTGGACCAACCGCTGCCGGCCAGCCCCCGTGAAGGCTCCGGGCCGGCGTTCGTGGCGGCCCGGCTCGCGGTGGAGCGGG
The DNA here is from genome assembly GCF_040702285.1 of Arthrobacter sp. NPDC080086. NCBI lineage: Bacteria > Bacillati > Actinomycetota > Actinomycetes > Micrococcales > Micrococcaceae > Arthrobacter > Arthrobacter sp. NPDC080086. Next base: position 219 of record NZ_JBFBKP010000048.1, on the reverse strand, counting down.
CCAAGGCCGCCGGGCATGTTCCCCTCGCCGTCGAAGCCGGCACCGAGGGGACCCCGCGCCGAGGGGCGGCCTCCCGCCCGGCCGGCGCCGGGGACGGCGCCTCCGGGACACCGGCCGCGCCGCCGGGGGAGCGGGAGGCTGCCAACGCCGAGGCGGTCCTGCGGCTGATCGGCCGCCTGGTCCAGGACCGGACCGCGGCCCAGTGGAAGGTGGTGGACG
>NZ_JBFBKP010000047.1:0-35654 GCF_040702285.1 Arthrobacter sp. NPDC080086 | reverse complement strand
GCCCCTGTTCGATGTCCTCGCACAATGGTTCAACCGGGACGCTGGCCTTCACCGGACCCGTCGCCGCCGCCACCATCCGCAAGATCGCCTGCGACGCGGACATCATTCCCGTCCTCCTCGGCACCGACGGCCGGGTCCTGGACATCGGGAGGACCAGCAGAATCTTCCCGCCCCACATCCGCAAAGCCATCACCGCCCGCGACAAAGGCTGCACCTTCCCCGGCTGCACCATCCCAGCACCTTGGTGCGAAGCCGCCACATCGACTACTGGTCCCGCGGCGGCCCAACGAGTACAGACAACGGTGTCCTGTTGTGTTCGCACCACCATCACCTGATCCACAAAGAACTATGGACCATCCAAACCCGCAACGGCACCCCCTGGTACATCCCGCCACTCCACCTCGACCCCCACCAAAAACCCCGACAAAACCACTACTTCAGACTGTGATTTCGGGAGGTAAGGGAGTGGTTGCAGGTGCCGCTATCGGAACAGTGTGAACACGCGCAGAGCGTGGGGCTTCGAGTCGCCGCCCTCGATGAAGCCCTGCGACTCGTAGAAGGACCGTCGTTCCGGCTCGTCGTCGGTCAAAAGGACCGTTTGCCGCACATGGGCGAACCGGTTCATGACCGCGGCCAGTAATTGTCGGCCGACACCCGAACGATGGAAGGAGGGTTGCACCAGGATGTCCTGGACGTAGCAAATAGTCTCGTCGTCGGACATAGCCCTTGCCAGACCCACCAAGGCGCCTTCCGCCCACGCCGTGACGACAAAGGAGGACTTTCGAACGGCCCGTTCCAGCACCTCGGGTTCGTTGGTGTAGGCGGTCCAGCCCACGGAGTCGTAGAGGGCAAGCAGCTCCGACCGGGAGACATCGCGGCTCGCTGAGAGGCTGAACTCGGACATCCGCCCAGTGTGGCATGCTGGGGCGAATGAACTCACCCACCCCGGCCCCGGGCCCCTCGCGTGTGCTCTTCTACGGTGTCACCGGGAGCGGAAAATCGTCGGCCGCCCGGGCCTATGCGGCACGCACCGGGCTCCCGGAGTACTCGGCGGATGACGATATTGGCTGGCTGCCCGGGTGGCAGCAGCCCGGCGATCAGGAGCAACGCCAGACAGCCGCGCGGATCGCCGCCATGGACGCGTGGGTGCTGGACAGCGCCTACGGCGTGTGGCGGGATTTGATCGTTCCCCGGGCCGAACTCATCGTCGGGCTGGACTACCCCCGGTGGCTATCCCTGCTCCGCCTCATTCGCCGGTCCATCCGACGGGTCGTCGCCAAGGAGGAGGTCTGCAACGGAAACCGGGAGACGCTTCGCCGGCTGTTCGCCAAGGACTCAATCATTGCCTGGCACTTCCGGTCCTTTACCCGCAAGCGGCAGGTCATGCGCTCCCTCAGCAGCGCCGGCGGCTCCGCCGAGATCCTGATCTTCAGGCGGCCGCGGGAACTGGAGGCCTGGTTGAACGGGTTGCCATCCGTACCACCGGTGCAGTCGCGGCCCCCGGCAGGCTAGCGGAGCGTACTGCTCCCGCGGTTCCCGGACGACGGCGGGTTGCGGCTCAGGTCGGAACCTACCGGATCGGCTCGCCCGCCGCATCGACCCGGAAGTTGGCGATGACCTGACGGGTGGAAGTGTCAATGATGACCACCGAGTCCTTCGGCCATGACGGGTCCGGGGTGACGATGTAATCGACGTCGCTGATCTTCGTGGGGCGGCCGGCGTCGTTGATGCTTCGGTTGAAGGCGTCCACCACCTGGTTGGTGCGGGTATTGATGGCGACCGTCTCCGCAGGCAGGCCATGGGCGTCACCGCTGGCCGGCGTCGAGTTCCACCAGCCCTCGTAACCGCCCACCGGACCGTGAGCCCGCCCTGCGTCCGTGGGACCGGCTTCCGTCGGACCTGCGGCCGCCGAACCGGCCTGCGCCGGCCCAGGCTGCACGGTGCTCACCGGCTGCGCTGCGCACCCGTTCAGCGCCCCTCCGAGGATCGCCACCAGCGTCAAGGCGCCCGTCATTCCGCTTTTCATCTGTCCCCCAATTCGACGCCATGTCGCTCCGTCGGCGTTAGGGGGACGCTACCACGGCGCCGATAGCGGGGGAGGGGCGCGGGGACCCGGCCGGCGTCGGGGGCGCCGGAGGAATGCGGGTAACCTAGGAGAGTTCCGGAGCCGGCCCTATCCCTCCGGGAAAAGTGTTTTGGCAGGCAGCAAAAAGGCGAGGTAGATGGTCCACATCTGGAACGATCCGTCCGAGGTCCCCACGGACTTCGGCCCGACCGTCGTCACGATCGGCAACTTCGACGGCGTGCACCGCGGTCACCAGCAGGTGCTCTCCCAGCTCATCCGCACCGCCCGCCTGAACCACGCCCGCGCCGTCGTCATCACCTTCGACCCGCACCCCGCCCAGGTACACCGGCCGGAGTCAGCACCCGAGCTGATCATGGGCCTCGAAGACAAGCTCGTCGCGCTCGGCGAGGTGGGCCTGGATGCCGTCCTGGTGATGAAGTACTCGCTGGAACTGGCCAGCCTCACGCCCGAAGAATTCGTCTCCTCCATCATCGTCGACACACTCAAGGCCAGCCACGTCGTCATCGGCCACGACACCCGCTTCGGCCGCGGCAACTCCGGGGACCTGGACACCATGAAGGATCTGGGGGAGAAGCTCGGCTTCGAAGTCCAGGTCATCAGCGAGTTCGGCGCCGAAGGCTTCCCGCTGCACGGCGCCGGAGGAGATAGTGCCGGAACGCACGGTGCCGAAACGCACGACGCCGGAACAGATGGCGCCGCGGCCGAGCACGGCGCCGGCGACCGCCGCTGCTCCTCCACCTGGGTCCGCGAAGCGCTGCGCGAGGGCGACGTCGCCACGGCCGCCGCCGTCCTCGGCCGCCCGCACCGGATGCGCGGCACGGTGGTGCACGGCGCAGCCCGCGGCCGCGACCTGGGCTTCCCCACCGCGAACCTCGCCGCCGACGCCACCGGCTACATCCCCGCGGACGGCATTTACGCCGGCTGGCTGGTGGATGAGGCCGGTACCCGTTGGCCCGCTGCGATCTCCGTCGGCTCCAACCCCACCTTCGACGGCGTCAGCCGCCAGGTGGAGGCGCACGTCATCGACCGGCCCCAGGAGGCGGTGGAGGACTTCGATCTGTACGACCAGACAGTCGTCGTCGAATTCGTGGCCCGGCTGCGCGGCATGGTCGCGTACCGTGGGCCCGAGGCTCTGATCGAGCAGATGCGGCTGGACGTCGTCCAGACCCACCAGATCCTGTTCGCCGGCTGAAACCCTGCCGGCGGGGAAGGCACCAGACGTGACACTTGAGAAGAACACCCGGGAGCTGGACAAGGACATCGTCCGCGACTTCAGCACCCGGATGAGCTACGCCTCGTACCTGCAGCTCCCCACGCTGCTCAGCGCGCAGCAGCCGGTCAGCCGGCCGGAGCACCACGACGAGCTGCTGTTCATCATCCAGCACCAGACCACGGAGCTGTGGCTGAAACTCGTGCTCCACGAACTGCGCAGCGCCGCGGCGTGGCTCCGGAGCGACGACCTCGGCTCCGCCCTCAAAGCCATCGCCCGGGTCAAGCACATCCAGAAGACCCTCACCGAGCAGTGGTCCGTCCTGGCCACCCTGACACCCACCGAGTACTCCCAGTTTCGCGGTTTCCTCGGCAACTCCTCCGGGTTCCAGTCCAGCCAGTACCGGGCCGTGGAATTCCTGCTGGGGAACAAGAACCGCAAGATGCTGCCGGTCTTCGAATCGGACCCGGAGGCACACGCGATGCTGCAGGAGCTGCTCGAAGCGCCCAGCATCTACGACGACTTCCTCGCATACCTCAAGCGCCAGGGCTTTGACGTGCCCGAGTCGGTGCTGAACCGGGACGTCAGCCAGGCCCACGAGTTCTCTGCCGAGCTGGTGCCGGTGTTCAAGTCCATCTACGAAAACGCGGCGGACAACTGGGGAGCCTACGAGGCCTGCGAGGAACTCGTGGACCTCGAGGACAACTTCCAGCTCTGGCGCTTCCGCCACCTGCGCACCGTGCAGCGGACCATCGGCATGAAATCCGGCACCGGCGGCTCCAGCGGCGCCGCGTTCCTGCAGAAGGCCCTGGAGCTGACCTTCTTCCCCGAACTTTTCGCCGTACGAACGGAGATCGGCCAGTGAGCGAGAACCAGCAGGTGCACAGCGGCGCCGACCCGTTGTGGCAGCGTGCCCTCGACCTCGACGCCGCCGATCCGCTGGCCGCGTACCGGGACCAGTTCGTCGGCGCGGAATCCGAGCTTTCCTACCTGGACGGCAACTCCCTGGGCCGGCCGCTCAAGCGCACCGTCACGGACATCTCCGCGTTCATCGAACAGGGCTGGGGCGGCCGGCTGATCCGTGGCTGGGACGAGGAATGGCTGGACCTTCCACAGGCCATCGGCGACCAGCTGGGCCGGGCCGCGCTCGGCGCCGCGCCGGGGCAAACCATCATTGCCGACTCCACCACCGTGGTGCTCTACAAGCTCATCCGGGCCGCCCTCGCCGCCGTCACGGATCCCGCCCGCACCGAGATCGTGCTGGACACCGAGAACTTCCCCACGGACCGGTACCTGGTGGAGGGGATCGCCCGCGAGGAACATCTGACGATCCGCTGGATCCAGGCGGACCAGGCCTCCGGGGTGACCGAGGAACAGGTTCGTGCCGCCACCGGCCCCGCCACCGCCGTCGTGGTCCTGAGCCAGATCGCCTACCGCTCCGGCCATCTGGCGGACCTGCCCGGGATCACGGCCGCCATCCACGACGCCGGCGCGTTGGTGGTTTGGGACCTCTGCCACTCCGCGGGCTCGGTGGAGATCGCCCTGGACGCCGCGGACGTGGACTTCGCCGCCGGCTGCACCTACAAGTACCTCAACGGGGGACCGGGCTCGCCCGCGTTCGCGTACGTCAACGCCCGGCACCTTCCCGGCCTGCAGCAGCCCATCTGGGGCTGGATGGGCCGCAAGGACGCCTTCGAAATGGGTCCCGGCTATGAGGCGGCCCCGGGCATCCGCGGTTTTCTCAGCGGCACCCCGGCGATTTTCGGCATGCTCGCCATGCGCGGGACCCTGGACCTGATCGAGGAGGCCGGAATGTCGGCGATCCGGCGCAAGTCCGAGCTGCTGACCGCCTATGCCCTGGAGCTCTTCGACGCCTGGCTGGAACCCTCCGGCGTGAAGCTCTCCACCCCCAGGGACCCGGCGCGGCGCGGCAGCCACATCACCGTGGACCACCCGGCGTTCCGGGAAATGACCGCAACGCTGTGGAAGCAGGACGTCATCCCGGACTTCCGAGCCCCGCACGGCATCCGGCTGGGCCTCTCCCCGCTGAGCACCTCGTTCGCCGAGCTCTACCGCGGCGTGCTGGCCATCCGCGGGCTGCTCGCCGACGCCGCCTGATCGCCGCAGGTCGACACCGCCTGATCGCCGCAGGTCGACGCCGGCGCAGGGCCGGTTTAGACAACGTCCGCGGCGTGCCCGTAAACTAAACGGTGGGTCCGGCTGCAGTCCGTGGTTGCTGGGCCCTGCCGCGTGATACCGCTTTGGTGGAAATACGCGTCCGGCATCCCCGGCAGTGAATTACTGATTCGGGCCTCACGGCACATCTCAAGGAGTTATTGTGGCACTTGAAGCCGCTGTAAAGCAGTCCATCATGAAGGATTTCGCAACGTCTGAGGGCGACACCGGTTCGCCGGAGGTCCAGGTTGCAGTCCTGACCCAGCGGATCAAGGATCTGACTGAGCACATGAAGGTGCACAAGCACGACTACCACACCCAGCGCGGTCTGCTGGCCATGGTTGGTCGCCGCAAGCGCATGCTCACCTACCTCAAGAACACTGACATCAACCGCTACCGTGCGCTCATCGAGCGCCTCGGCCTGCGCCGCTAGTCAGCTTTAGGGGCGGCCCCTTTCCGTGCGGAAAGGGGCCGCCTTCTTCAAAAAAACTCAACAGGAGGATCAACCGCATCACGCATTCGCGGTCCTCGGTAGTGACCTCCGGGAAGGGCTTCAAGGAACCGAAGCCCGGGCCCGTGGGTCTCGATCGATGACCGGGTGCAGTGCAGTCCAGGTAGACAGATGCCGGACTGGGTTGATGCGGCTGGACTCCGTGACACAAGAAACGGAGGTGACTCTCTATGGAGGGTCCCGAAATCCAGTTCTCGGAAGCCGTCATTGACAATGGCCGCTTCGGCAAGCGGGTCATCCGCTTCGAAACCGGCCGCCTTGCCAAGCAGGCCGCCGGTGCCGCGATGGTCTACATCGACGAAGAAACCGCTCTGCTGTCGGCCACCACGGCCGGCAAGCACCCGCGTGAAGGCTTTGACTTCTTCCCGCTGACCGTCGACGTCGAAGAGCGCATGTACGCCGCCGGCCGCATCCCGGGCTCGTTCTTCCGCCGCGAAGGCCGCCCGTCCACCGAAGCGATCCTGGCCTGCCGCCTGATGGACCGCCCGCTGCGCCCGGCCTTCATCAAGGGCCTGCGCAACGAGGTCCAGATCGTCGTTACCGTGCTCTCCATCAACCCGGACGAGCTCTACGACGTCGTCGCGATCAACGCGTCCTCGATGTCCACCCAGCTCTCCGGCCTGCCGTTCTCCGGCCCGATCGGCGGCGTCCGCGTTGCCCTCGTCGCCGACGAGCAGGGCTCCCAGTGGGTTGCCTTCCCGAAGCACTCCCAGCTGGAGAACTCGGTCTTCAACATGGTCGTCGCCGGCCGCGTTGCCGGTGACGACGTCGCGATCATGATGGTCGAGGCCGAGGCCACCGACAACTCCTGGAACCTGATCAAGGAACAGGGCGCCACCGCCCCGACCGAAGAGGTCGTGGCTGAGGGCCTGGAGGCTGCCAAGCCGTTCATCAAGGCTCTCTGCGACGCCCAGGCCGACCTCGCCGCCCGGGCCGCCAAGCCCACGGTCGAGTTCCCGGTCTTCCTGGACTACGAGGACGACACCTACGCCGCCGTCGAGTCCGCCGCCGCCGAGAAGCTTGCCGCGGTCTTCCAGATCGCCGACAAGCAGGAACGCGACGCCGCCTCCGACGCGCTCAAGGATGAGGTCCTCTCCTCCTTGGCCGGCCAGTTCGAGGGCCGCGAGAAGGAACTCTCCGCAGCCTTCCGCTCCGTCACCAAGCAGGTTGTGCGCCAGCGCATCCTGAAGGACCAGGTCCGCATCGACGGCCGTGGCCTGACGGACATCCGCCAGCTCACCGCCGAGGTCGAGGTCCTGCCCCGCGTCCACGGTTCGGCCATCTTCGAGCGCGGCGAGACCCAGATCATGGGTGTCACTACGCTGAACATGCTGAAGATGGAACAGCAGATCGACTCGCTGTCGCCGGTGACGCGCAAGCGCTACATGCACAACTACAACTTCCCGCCGTACTCCACCGGTGAGACCGGCCGCGTCGGTTCGCCGAAGCGCCGCGAAATCGGCCACGGTGCCCTGGCAGAGCGCGCCATCGTGCCCGTGCTGCCGTCCCGCGAGGAGTTCCCCTACGCCATCCGCCAGGTCTCCGAGGCTCTCGGATCCAACGGTTCGACGTCGATGGGCTCCGTCTGCGCCTCCACCCTGTCTCTGCTGAACGCCGGTGTGCCCCTGAAGGCCGCCGTCGCCGGTATCGCCATGGGCCTGGTCTCCGACCAGGTTGACGGCCAGACCCGCTACGCCGCCCTGACCGACATCCTCGGCGCCGAAGATGCCTTCGGCGACATGGACTTCAAGGTCGCCGGTACCTCCGAGTTCGTCACGGCCATCCAGCTGGACACCAAGCTCGACGGCATCCCGGCCTCCGTGCTGGCAGCGGCCCTCAAGCAGGCCCGCGAAGCCCGCCTCCACATCCTGGACGTCCTGAACTCCGCGATCGACACCCCGGACGAGCTCTCCGAGTTCGCTCCGCGCGTCATTGCGGTCAAGATCCCGGTAGACAAGATCGGCGAAGTCATCGGCCCGAAGGGCAAGATGATCAACCAGATCCAGGAGGACACCGGCGCGGATATCTCCATCGAGGACGACGGCACCGTCTACATCGGTGCCACCAACGGCCCGTCCGCGGACGCCGCCCGTTCCGCGATCAACGCCATCGCCAACCCGCAGGTCCCGGAAATCGGTGAGCGCTACCTGGGTACGGTCGTCAAGACCACCACCTTCGGCGCCTTCGTCTCCCTGACCCCGGGCAAGGACGGTCTGCTGCACATCTCCGAGCTGCGCAAGATCGCCGGCGGCAAGCGCGTGGACAACGTCGAGGACGTCGTCTCCGTCGGCCAGAAGATCCAGGTGGAAATCACCAAGATCGATGACCGCGGCAAGCTCTCCCTCTCGCCCGTCGTGGCCGAGGAAGAGGGCGCCGACGCCGCCCCGGAGTCCGCGGAGTAGTCCCTCCCGATCAACGGCAGCGGGGCCGGTGGATTCGTCCACCGGCCCCGCTGCCGTTAACTGCCGCCGCCGCGGGTAGGATGGCAGGCAGATTTGGCACCCTTCCAGCACGGTTTTTTGAAAGGCCTTAATGACTCTCGTTCCGCTGCCGCTCGAGCAGAACCAGCACGCCGACACCCTGATCCACGGGGCCGACGGCGGTTCGGAGGTGCGGCGTTCGGTGCTCCCCGGCGGCGTCCGGGTGCTGACCGAGGCGATGCCCGGCCAGCGCTCCGCCACGATCGGTTTCTGGGTCGGCGTCGGGTCCCGGGACGAGGCACCCGGCCAGCACGGCTCCACCCACTTCCTGGAGCACCTCCTCTTCAAGGGCACCCGGAAGCGCACCGCTTTGGAGATCGCCTCCGCCTTCGATGAGGTGGGCGGCGAATCCAACGCGGCCACCGCCAAGGAAAGCACCTGCTACTTCGCCCGGGTCCTCGACACGGACCTGCCAATGGCGATCGACGTCATCGCCGACATGATCACCGGCGCCGTCCTCGACCCGCAGGAGATGGAGCAGGAACGCGACGTCATCCTCGAGGAGATCGCGATGGACAGCGACGACCCTACCGACGTCGCCCACGAGCACTTTGTCGCCGCGGTCCTCGGCTCCCACCCGCTGGGCCGCCCCATCGGGGGCACTCCCGAGGCCATCCGCGCCGTTGCCCGGGATTCGGTCTGGGACCACTACCGGCGCTACTACCGCCCGGACGAGCTCGTCATCACCGCCGCCGGGGGACTGGACCACGACGTCGTCTGCCGCCTCGTGGTGGACGCCCTGGAGACCGCCGGCTGGGACCTCGAGGCCGACGCCGCCCCGGTGCAGCGCCGCGCGACCGAACGCGCCGTGATCACCGGCACCGCCGGCCTGCACGTGGTCAAGCGCCCCGTGGAGCAGGCCAACATTATCGTAGGCTGCCCCTCGCTGGTGGCCACCGATGACCGCCGCTTCGTCATGAGCGTCCTCAACGCCGTCCTCGGCGGCGGCATGTCCTCCCGCCTGTTCCAGGAGGTCCGCGAGAAGCGCGGGCTGGTCTACTCGACCTACTCCTTCGCCTCCTCCTACGCCGACGCCGGGTACTTCGGCATGTACGCCGGCTGCACCCCCACGAAGGTCCGCCAGGTGCTGGACCTGCTGGGCGCCGAGCTGGACAAGCTCGCCGAGGGCGGCATCACCGAGGAGGAGCTGCGCAAGGCCGTGGGCCAGCTCAGCGGCGGGATCGTCCTGGCGCTGGAGGACACCGGTTCGCGGATGTCCCGCCTGGGCCGGGCCGAACTGGTCTCCGGCGAATACCAGGACATCGACGAGACCCTGCGGCAGATCCAGGCCGTCACCGCCGCCGAGGTCCAGGAACTCGCCCGCGAACTCGCCGCCGCCCCGCGGACCGTCACCGTGGTGGGACCCTTCGAGGAAACCGAGACCTTCGGGCTCTAAACCGGCGCCGCCGCCCGGACCCGGCGGCACACCGTCGTCATGACCGGGGTGAACTCCCCGGCGGCTCCCAGCCGCAGCCCGGCGGAGTGGATGAGCTCGCCATCGCGCACCTGCAGCGTGTGCCGGGCCGTGCCCCGGGCGCTGCGCCGCTCGATGGTCAGCACGCCGTCGTGCCAGGCGGCCCGCGCCGGCGCGTCCGGTGCGCGCCCCTCCAAGGGCAGGCCTACGACGCCGGCGCGTGCACCGTGAATTTCGTATAGGAGCGCCCCGGGGTGGCGCGGATCCTCGGTGAGCACCCCCGTGACGGTGGCGACGCCGCCGTCGGCCTCGGCGTGCCGGAACGCCACCGTGACCGCCAGCCCACCCGCCGCCCGCGCGAACTCCACCTCCGCCGCCGCGCTCCTTGCCGGACCCCACGCGGTGGCCTCCCAGCGGGTGGTGCCGCTCCAGCGCCCCAGGAAATCAGCCAGGGCGCCGAGCGTGGCGCCCGTCAACCGTCGGTTCATGCCGCACGCACCTCCCCGGTCCTTCCCATGGGACCGCGCTGCGACCGCGCTGCGGCCCCGGGATCATCTTCACGCGGGCCGCACTGGGAGTAAAGGGCGGCCGCGGGGAGCCGCTAAGGCGCAGTTGGTCGGAGCGGGGGAGAAGCCGTTTCGTTGCCATTTCGTTGCACAGTCGGCGCCGGAATCCGTTGACAGTCTGTGACCCGCGCCATAGATTGACTGTAATCTGAATCACCTTTCAGGTTGGACTCAGATCTCCCCTGCCCCCACTCCTCGGATTTTCACCGAAAGGCATCCCGTGAAGGACACAAAGAAGTTCCTGATGGCAGCCGTGATGGCCTCCGGCCTGGCCCTGAGCGCCTGCGCGCCCACCGCCGGCTCGGCAGCCCCCGCGGGCTCCGGCAAGGCCGCCGAGCCCGTCAACGTCGGCATCATCTACTCCAAGACCGGGGCCCTGGCGGCCTACGGCGCCACCTACTACCAGGGCTTGCAGGCCGGCATCGACTACGCCACCGGCGGCAGCGGCGAGGTCAACGGCGCCAAGATCAACCTGACCTACACCGACGACGCCGGGGACCCGGACAAAGCGGTCTCGGCCGCCAAGGACATGATCGGCAAGGGCTACAAGATCATCGGCGGCACCGCCTCCTCCGGCATCGCCGTCAAGCTCGCCGAACAGGCCCAGCAGAACAAGGTCCTCTACATCTCCGGCCCCGCCGCCACCGACGCGATCCAGGGCGTCAACAAGTACACCTTCCGCTCCGGCCGGCAGAGCCTGCAGGACGTCGCCACCGCGGGCACGTTCATCGACACCAAGGGCAAGAAGGTCGTCGTCTTCGCCCAGGACAACGCCTTCGGCCAGGGCAACGTCGCCGCGGTCAAGGCCGTGCTCGGGGCCAAGGGCGCCAACGTCAGCTCCGTGCTGGTTCCGGAGAACCAGGAACTGACGCCGTTCGCGCGCCAGCTGCTGGACGCCAAGGCAGACCTGGTCTTCGTCGCCTGGGCCGGCGCCACCACCGGCACCATGTGGCAGGCCCTGAGCCAGCAGGGCGTCTTCGACTCCGCCCCGGTGGTCACCGGCCTCGGCGACGCCTCCAGCTTCAACGCCTACGGCCCGGCGAGCTCCAAGATCAGCTTCCTCAACCACTACTTCCCGGGCGCCTCCGGCACCGACGTCGAGAAGAAGATGATCGCCGGCGTCGAGAAGGCCGGCGGCAAGGCCGACCTCTTCACCCCGGACGGCTTCGTCGCCGGCCAGCTGATCGTCCAGGCCATCAAGCAGGGCGGCGGCACCGACCCCGACGCCATGGTCAAGGCCCTCGAGGGCTACAGCTTCGACGGCCCCAAGGGCAAGGAAACGGTCCGTGCCTCGGACCACGCCCTGATCCAGGACATGTACCAGGCCAAGCTCGTCCAGAAAGACGGCGCCTGGACCCCGCAGCTGATCAAGGCCGTGCCCGGCGACACCGTCGCCCCGCCGGAGAAGAAGTAGCCAGCGGCGGCCGGGCCGGGCGCGGAAAATTCCGCCCCGGCCCGGCCGCACCGGCCTTCGAGCCAGAACAAAGGACCCGTATGACTACCCCAGCCACGCCCGCCCTCGAGGTGGACGGCCTCGGCCTGCAGATCGGCGGCGCCCGCATCCTCCAGGATGTCGGCTTCACCGTCAACGCCGGCGAGATGATCGGCGTGATCGGCCCCAACGGCGCCGGCAAGACCACCCTCTTCAACCTGATCTCCGGCGTGCTGCGCCCCACCGCGGGCAGCATTGCCCTGAACGGACGGCCGATCACCAACGAGCCGATCCACCGCCGCGCGAGGGCGGGGCTGGGCCGGACCTTCCAGACCTCCAATCTCTTTCCCCGGCTCTCCGTCCTGGAGAACGTCCGGCTCGCCGCGCAGGCCAAGCTCGGCGGAAGCCTGAACATCCTGCGCTTCCCCGGCTCCTCGGACGAGGCCACCCGGATCGCCCTGGACACCATCGCCGAGGTGGGACTCAGCGGCCAGCTCACGACGGCGGCCGGGGACCTCTCGCACGGCGAGAAGCGCAAGGTGGAGATCGCCGTGCTGCTGGCGACGGATCCCGCCGTCGTCCTCCTCGATGAGCCGATGGCCGGGGTGGCGTCGGGGGACGTCCCGTCCCTCACCGCGATCATCCGCGGCATGCACCGGGACCGCGGCTGCACCGTCATGATGGTCGAGCACCACATGGACGTGGTGCTGGGACTGGTGGACCGGGTGGCCGTGATGCACCATGGCAGCCTGCTGGCCCTGGACAGCCCCGACGCCGTCATGGCCAACCCCACCGTGCAAAGCGCCTACCTCGGAGAACCAGTATGAACCCCGCCGCGGACCCCCGCCCCGACACACCGGGCGGCGCCGCCCCCGGGTCCACGCCGATCCTCACCGTGGACCGCCTGAGCGCCAGGATCGCCGGCCAGCAGGTGGTGGAGGACGTCTCGTTCTCCGTCCCCGCCGCCGGGATCACCGCGCTGCTGGGCCGCAACGGCGTCGGCAAGACCAGCACCATCAAGGCCATCATCGGCCTGATCGACCGCTCCGGCGCGGTCACGCTCGACGGCGAGCGGATCGACAAGGACCCCACCTACCGGATCATCCAGCGCGGCGTCGGCTACGTCCCCGAGGACCGCGAAGTCTTCTCCAAGCTCACCGTCGCCGAGAATCTCCGCCTGGCCGAACGCGACGCCGCCCCGCGCCGCCAGCTGGTCGAGGAGCTGTTCCCGGACCTGCTGGCCCGCGCCGGCCAGATGGCCGGGACGCTTTCCGGCGGCCAGCAGCAGATGGTCTCGCTGGCCCGTGCCCTGCTGAACACCAACAAGGTCCTGCTGGTCGACGAACCCACCAAGGGCCTGGCCCCCAAGATCGTCGGCGAGGTCGCCGAGACCCTCGCCGAGGCCGCGCGGACCGTGCCTATCCTGCTGGTGGAACAGAACCTCCAGGTGGTCCGCCAGCTCGCCGGGGACGCCGTCGTCCTCTCCGGCGGCCGCGTGGTCCACACCGGCCCCGCGCAGGAATTCCTCGACGACGCCGCCCTGATCCAGCGCCACCTCGGCGTCGCCAACGACCCGCACCCGGGTGCGGACCAGGCCTCCCACGCTGCCGTGAAAGGCGCCGCCCAGTGAGTACCGTCATCCTCCTGCTCTTCACCGGCCTCGGCCTCGGGGCGCTGTACTTCCTCGTCGCCGCCGGCCTGTCCCTGATCTACGGCCTGATGGGCGTGCTCAACTTCGCCCACGGGGCCTTCCTGACCCTCGGCGCCTTCACCGGCTGGGAAATCGCCCGCCGCGCCGGGTCCGACAACTGGGGGATCTTCCTGGTCTCCCTGCTGATCGGGGCCGCCGCCGGCGCCGCGTTCGCGGCCTTCACCGAGTTCGTCCTGATCCGGCGCCTTTACCAGCGCCACATCGAACAGGTCCTGGTCACCCTGGGCCTGTCGCTGGCCACCGTCGCCCTGTTCGACGGCATTTGGGGGACCGACCCGGTCTTCATCCAGGGACCGGCCTGGTTCAAGGACACCACCGACATCCTGGGCGCCCGGGTCCCCAACGACCGGTTCGTCTGCATCCTCGCGGCCGCCCTGGTGCTGCTGGCCCTGGTCTTCTTCCTCAAGAAGACCCGCTACGGCATGATCATCCGCGCCGGCGTCGAGAACCGCTCCATGGTCACCGCCCTGGGCATCGACGTCCGTAAAGCCTTCACCCTGGTCTTCACGATCGGCGGCGCCGCGGCCGGCCTGGGCGGCGTCCTCGCCTCGCACTACTTCGGCTACGTCTCACCGATGCTCGGCGGCTCGCTGCTGATCTTCGCCTTCATCGTCACGGTGATCGGCGGGCTCGGCTCGCTCACCGGCGCGGCCATCGCCGCCGTCGCCGTCGCCGTCCTGCAGCAGTTCGCCAACTTCTACCTCGGCGGCACCGGCGACTTCGTCGTCGTGCTGGCCCTCGGCGTCGTACTGCTCGTCCGCCCCACCGGCCTGCTTGGGAGAACCGCATGACCACCACCGGCAGCAACACCGACACCACCACCGGCGGCACCGCTGGCGACACCGGCACCGTCCGACGGTCCCGCCGCCCGGCTTCCACCCACGACGACGGCGCACGCACCGCGGGCACGCCCGGCACCGGCCGCGGCAGGGGAGGGCGGCCCGTCACGGGCCGCCGGATTGCCGGCTGGGCAGCGGGCCTGGCCGGGATCCTCCTCCTGGTCCTCCTGCCGCTGCTCAACCTGTCCCTGCCCGGCATCCTGCCCGGGCCCAGCTACACCCCGGGATCGCTGCAGCTGTTGGCCATGAGCATGCTGATGGCCGCCGCCGCCCTGACCTACCACCTGCTCCTCGGCGTCGCCGGGCTGCTCTCCTTCGGCCATGCCCTCTACTTCGGCGCCGGCGTCTACGGGCTCGCGATCATCCTGAAGAACCTGGAGATCCCGCTGCTGCCGGCCATGGGGCTGACCCTGCTGATCGTGATTGTGCTGGCGCACGTGGTGGGCAGCATCAGCCTCCGCGTCGGCGGCATCCCGTTCGCCATGGTCACCCTCGCGTTCGCCCAGGCCGGATCGGTGATCGTTGGCCGCAACCCGGACGGACGAACCGGCGGCGACGAGGGCCTGACCCTTCGCACGGACAACCTGCCCGAGGCCCTGGTGGGCGTCGTGAACACCCGGAACCTCTATTGGCTGGCCCTGGCCGTGCTGGTGGCCGTCTTCATCATCGTCGCCTGGGTGCAGTCCTCCCGCGCCGGCCACACCGCGGCCGCGGTCCGCGAGAACGAACTCCGTGTCCGCGTCCTGGGCCTGCAGCCGTACCTGGTGAAGCTGCTGATCTTCGTGGTCTCCGCGATCCTCGTGGGTGTGATTGGCATGGTGTTCCTGCTGCTGCAAAGCGGCGCGGTGCCCCGGGCCATCTCCTCGGACCTGACCATCACCCTGCTGGTCATGGTGGTACTCGGCGGCGTGGGCTCACGCTGGGGCGCCGTGATCGGCGGCGTCTTCTACACCATCCTGGACCAGCGGCTCACCGCGCTGGCCAACTCCGAGGCCGTCAAGGGCCTTCCGGACATCCTGCGGGTACC
Organism: Arthrobacter sp. NPDC080086; assembly: GCF_040702285.1. Lineage (NCBI taxonomy): Bacteria > Bacillati > Actinomycetota > Actinomycetes > Micrococcales > Micrococcaceae > Arthrobacter > Arthrobacter sp. NPDC080086. The sequence continues at coordinate 20,203 of NZ_JBFBKP010000047.1, read as the reverse complement.
GTTGTCTGAACCGCTGTTCATCCTCGGCACGCTGTTCATCCTGGTGGTGCTCTTCCTCCCGGGCGGCATCGCCGGGACCGCGGAGCGGCTGGCGCAACGGCGCCGCGGCCGGGCCGGCAACGGCACCACCGAGACGCCGCGGGAAATTCTGGAGGATGCAGCATGACCACCGACACGGCTTCCGCCGCGGTCCACATCGCAGGCTCTGTTCGCGGGGACGGGCTCCACACCCTGGGCCGCTGGACCACCGACCGCAGCCACGCCACCCCGCACCGGGTCGCGATCGATGACCGGGGCTGCGCCCTGACCTACCTCGAACTGGAGCGCCGCGCCGCGGCCCTGGCCGAGGGGTTCCGCGAAGCCGGGTACCGGGTGGGGGACCGGGTGGCGAGCCTCACCGGCAACAGCACCGACCACGTGGTGGCGTTCTTCGCCTGCGCCAAGGCCGGCCTGGTGCTGGTGCCCCTGTCCTGGCGGCTCTCGCCCCGGGAACTGGCCGTGCAGCTGGAACTCGCCGAACCGCACCTGCTGCTCGTCGAGGCGGACCTGGACTCCCTGGGCGCCGCCGCCTGCGCCCTGCTGGCGCACCGGCCACGGACCGCGGCGCTGGGTCCGGGCGGGGTGGAGAAGTCCGTCCCGCCGCCTACCCGGGTCACCCCGGCGCCGGCCGAGCTGCCGCGGCAGTCCGTGCAGGACGACGACGCCCTGCTGATGATCTTCACCTCCGGCACCGAGGGGCCCAGCAAGGCCGCCGTGCTGACCCACGCCAACTGCTTCTGGAACAACCTCTCGCTCTCCCGCACCCTGGACATGGGCAGCAGTGACGTGGTCCTGGCCGTCCTCCCTCAGTTCCACGTGGGCGGCTGGAACATCCAGCCGCTGCTGGCCTGGTGGGTGGGGGCCACGGTGGTGCTGGAGCGCGGCTTCGATCCCGGCCGGGTGCTGCAGCTGATCGACGAACGCGGCGTCACCATGCTGATGGGCGTGCCCACCCAGTACCTGATGCTGGCCGAGCACCCCGACTTCGCCGCCGCGGAACTCGGCGGCCTCCGGCACGCCGTCGTCGGCGGGGCGCCCATGCCCGCGCCACTGCTGCGGATCTGGCACCGCAAGGGGGTGGCGCTGAGCCAGGGCTACGGCCTTACCGAGGCGTCCCCAAACGTGCTCTGCCTGCCCAACCAGGACGCCGAGCGGATGGTCGGCTACTCCGGCAAGCCCTACCCGCACGTCGAGGTGGCGGTCGCCGATCCCACCACCGGGGAGATCCTCGACGGCGCGGCCGCCGGCGAGCTCCTGGTGGGTGGCCCCGGCGTCTTCGCCGGCTACTTCCGCGACCCGGCCGCGACGGCGGCGGTCCTCGCCGGCGGCTGGCTGCACACCGGTGACCTGGTCGAGCGCGACGCCGACGGGTACATCAAGGTGGTGGACCGGCTCAAGGACATCTACATCTCCGGCGGCGAGAACGTCTCGCCCTCCGAGGTGGAGGCCGTCCTCCTGGCCCACCCGGCGGTGGCGCAAGCCGCCGTCGTCGGCGTTGAAGATCCCCGCTGGGGCGAGACCGGGCAGGCGTTCGTGGTGGTCCGGCCCGGGATGGCCACCGACGAGCAGGACCTGCTGGACCACTGCGCCGGCCAGCTGGCCCGCTTTAAGGTCCCGTCGCGGGTGGAACTGGTCGCCGGGCTGCCGCGCACGGCGCTGAACAAGGTGCTGCGCGCCCGGCTCCGGCAGGATCTCGCCGCCCGTCACTCGGACGGCGCCACCCCGACCACCGCATCAACCACCACTGCATCGACCCCCGGAGGCCGGCGATGAGCACCGCACCCCGCACCGCCCGCGGCACCCGCACCCGCGCCAAGCTGCTCGAGGCCGCCGAGGCCGTGTTCGCCTCGGTGGGCTACCACGACGCCTCGATCGTCAAGATCACCGAGGCCGCCGGCGTCGGACTCGGCACCTTCTACCTCTACTTCGACGGGAAGCAGACGATTTTCGACGAGGTGGTGGAGGACCTCAACCGCCGGGTCCGGCACGCCATGACCGACGCCGCCCGCAGCGCCGGTAACCGGATCGACGCCGAACGGGCCGGCTTCCGGGCGTTCTTCCGCTTCACCGCCGAGCACCCCGCGCTGTACCGGATCATCCGCCAGGCCGAGTTCGTCTCGCCCGGCGCCCTCCGCCTGCATTACACCCGGATCGTCAATGGCTACATCGAGGGCCTGAAGTCAGCCCAGCTCGCGGGGGAGGTCCGGGACATGGACCCCACCGTCGCGGCCTGGGCCCTGATGGGCATCGGCGAGCTGATAGGCATGCGCTGGGTGCTCTGGGACGAGGAAGGCGCCGAACCGGCCGCCGGCGCCCGGCCCGAGATTCCCGAGCACGTCTTCGAGGAAATGATGCAGTTCATCGAACGCGGGCTGGCCCCGGACCCCGGCCTTCCCGCCCCCACTACCGCCGCGAACCCCACCCGGCCCCAGGAAGGGACGAACCCATGACCCAGACCACCAGCCAGCAGACCTACCGGACCGTCGAGGTCCCCGTGCGCGGCGGCACCATGCACACCGCCATCTGGGGCCCGGAGGACAGCTCCGACGCCCCGACCATCCTGGCCGTCCACGGCGTCACCGCCTCGCACAAGTGCTGGGCGTACCTGGCCGAGGCGCTGCCCGACGTGCGGATCATCGCCCCGGACCTGCGCGGCCGCGGCCGCAGCAACGCCCTGCCCGCCCCGTACGGCATGACCTCGCACGCGGAGGACCTCACCGCCGTGCTGGCCGAACTCGCCCCCGGCCCCGTCGTCGTGGTGGGCCACTCCATGGGCGGCTTCGCCTCCGTGGTCCTCTCGGACCTGTCCCCGGAGCGGGTCCGGTCCCTGGTGCTGGTGGACGGCGGCCTGCCGCTGCAGGTCCCGGAGGGGCTCTCCGACGCCGAGATCGTCTCCTCCATCCTGGGCCCGGCGGCGGAGCGGCTCAACGCCACCTTCCCCAGCCGCGAGGTCTACCGCTCCTTCTGGCGCAAGCACCCGGCCTTCGCCTCCGACTGGGGCCCGTTCGTGGACGACTACGTGGACTACGACCTCCACGGCGAGGCCCCGGAGCTGAAGCCGGCCACCCGGTACGAGGCGATGGCGGAGGACACCGCGGACCTGCACCGGGGCTCCTCGCTGCTAAAGGCGCTGGCGGACCTCACGGTGGCGACGCAGGTGCTGCGGGCGCCGCGCGGGCTGCTCAACGAACCCGCAGGCCTGTACGCGCCGGGCTACCTCGAGACTTGGGCGGAGAAGCTGCCGTCCCTGCAGGTCCGGGACGTCCCGGACGTGAACCACTACACGATCATCATGGGCGAGCGCGGCGCGGCCGCCGTGGCAGACACCGTCCGGTCCGCCCTCGCCGGGGAGTAATTCCGGCGGGTTCCTAGCCGCCGGCGAACGGCGGCAGGACGTCGACGACGTCGTCCGGGGCCAGCGCCGTGGCGCGGTCCCGGACGGCCACCTCGTTGAGCAGGAAGCTGGAACGGGCCAGCAGCCGGGCCAGCGGGGGAGTGCCGGCGGGCGGGACCGGACGTTCGACGGCGAGCACGGCTTCGAGCAGGCCGGCAACGTCGGCGCCCTCGGGCAGCTGGAAAGCTTCCTCGTCGACGCCGGCGGCGGCGCGCGCGGCAGCGAAGTAACGGACGATCACGGGTGGGTCAGCCTCCGATGGCGCTCATGCTGCGGTCCGGCTGCACGAAGTCGGGGGCGTCGAGGCCCACGTGGTCCATGCCGTGGGCCTTGGGCTTGGCCCACATGGCGTCCTGCCAGCGTTCGGCGAGCTGTTCGTCGGTGGCGCCGCTGCGCAGCAGCCCCAACAGGTCCGTCTCCTCGTGCGAGAAGAGGCAGCTCATGATCTTGCCCTCGGCGGTGATCCGGGTGCGCCGGCAGTCCGCGCAGAACGGCTCGGTGACCGAGGCGATAATTCCCACGGTGCCCAGGACGGGTCCCTCCGCGGTGTCCGTGCCGGGGACCCGGGCGCGCACCTCGAAGCGTTCGGCCGGGGCGCCGTCGCGTTCCCGCGGGTCGGCGGACAGGACATAGTCCACGGACAGCAGGCCCCGGATCTCGGCGGCGGTGATCATGTTCCGTCGGGTCCAGCCATGGTCTGCGTCCAGGGGCATCTGTTCGATGAAGCGGAGCTCGTAACCGCGGCCCAGCGCCCAGGCCAGCAGGGAGGGGGCCTCGGCGTCGTTGATGCCGCGCATCAGGACCGCGTTCAGTTTCACCGGTCCCAGGCCCGCGGCCCAGGCGGCGTCGACGCCGGCGAGCACCTTGTTCAGGAACGGACGCCGGGTCAGCTGGGTGAAGGTCTCCTCGTGCAGCGAGTCCAGGGAGACGTTGATCCGGGTCAGGCCGGCGTCCTTCAACGCCTGGGCCTTCTTGTCCAGTCCGACGGCGTTGGTGGTCATGGAGATCGGCAGGTCCGGGTGCGCGTGGCGGAGGGAGCTGATAATGTCCAGCAGGTCCGCGCGGACCAGGGGTTCGCCGCCGGTGAGCCGGAGTTCGCGCACGCCCAGGCTGTCCACGCCGATCCTCACGATCCGGACGATCTCCTCGGCGCTCATCACCGCCGCCTTGGACAGCCACTCCAGGCCCTCGGCGGGCATGCAGTAGCTGCAGCGCAGGTTGCACTTGTCCGTCAGCGACAGGCGCATGTCCGTGGCGACGCGGCCGTAGCGGTCCACCAGGCCCGCGGGCAGCCCGGCCGGGCGTCCGGCCGGCTGCGGCGCCTGCGGACCGGAGCCACCCTCCGCGCGGGGCTGGGGCATGCCAAGCTGAACAGTCATAGTGTCAGGCTACGCCACCTGCGCCGGGGCATCACCGCACGGCAGCCGCGAATCCATCCAGCGAACGCAGCCGTGAACCCAGCGGGCGGACCCAGCCCGTGAACCCGGCGGCGAATCTCCCCGGCGAATCTATGCTGGGAGGATGAATACCCCGCAGCCGGTGGCGCAGCGACCGGGACCGCCCGGGCAGAAATCCGTGGGCCCGCGCATGTCCCGCTGGGCGGCGGCCTCCGGGCTGGCCGCGGTGGGAGCCGGCGTGGCCGCCGGCGAGCTCGCGGCCGGGTTGCTGAGCCCCTCGGTCTCTCCCGTGACGGCTGTGGGCGGCGCCGTGATCGACGCCGTCCCGCCCGGCGTCAAGGAGTGGGCCATCTCCCTGTTCGGCACCGCCGACAAGCTCGCCCTGCTCACCGGCATGGGGCTGGCGATCGCCGTGCTGGCCGCCGTCGCCGGTGTCCTGGAACTGCGCCGCCGCTTCGCCGGGGCGGCCGTCGTCGCGGTGTTCGGACTGGCCGGACTCGCCGCGGTGCTGGGCCGGCCGGAGGCGGACGGGGCTGCCGTACCCGCCCCGCTGCTGGCCGCCGCTGTCGCCGTCGTGCTGCTGCGCTGGCTGATCGGCGCCCTCCGTGACTGGCGAACGACGGCGGGGGAGACGCGCGGTGCCACGGCGCCGGATAGAGCGTTAGAGCCGGAGACGCCGCCGGAGACACTCCCAGCGGCACTGCCGGCCCCGGACACCGGGAAGGAACCGGCCACCCGACGCCGGTTCCTCCGCAACTTCTCCATCACGGCGGGCGTCGCGGCCCTCGGCGGCGTGCTCGCCGGCACGCTCCGCGGCGCCACCGCCGCCGTCACCGGCTACCGCAGCACCCTGGCGCTTCCCGCCCCCGCCTCGGCCGCCCCGCCCGTTCCCGCCGGCGCGGACCAGCAACTGCCAGGCCAGGGCCCGCTGGTGACCCCGGCAGACGATTTCTACCGGATCGACACCGCCCTGCGCGTCCCTGTGGTGGATCCCCGGACCTGGAAGCTCACGGTCACCGGGATGGTGGACCGGCCGGTGGAACTCGACTTCCAGGCGCTGCTCGCCAAACCCCTGATCGACCGGCACATCACCATCGCCTGCGTCTCCAACGAGGTGGGCGGGGACCTGATCGGCAACGCCCGGTGGCTGGGCTGGCCGGTCCGCGAGCTGCTGGCACAGGCCGGACCGCAACAGGGCGCGGACATGGTGCTCTCGCGCAGCGTGGACGGCTGGACCGCCGGGTCGCCGCTGGAGGCCCTCACGGACAACCGGGACGCGATCCTGGCTATCGGCATGAACGGTGCGCCGCTGCCGCTGGAACACGGCTTCCCGGTGCGCCTTGTCGTCCCCGGCCTCTACGGCTACGTCTCGGCCACCAAGTGGCTCACCGAGCTGAAGGTCACCCGCTTCGCCGCCGACGAGGGCTACTGGACCCCGCGCGGCTGGAGCGAGCGCGGGCCGATCAAGACCTCGTCCCGGATCGACGTGCCCAGCGCGGGCCGGAAGCTCCCGGCCGGGACGGTGACCTTCGGCGGGGTGGCCTGGGCCCAGCACCGGGGGATCCGCGCCGTGGAGGTGCGGGTGAACCGCGGCGACTGGAAGGCCGCCGAGCTGGCCCCCGGCATCTCCGCTGACACCTGGCGGCAATGGAGACTGGCCCTGCCGCTGGGGCCGGGCAGCTACGAGGTGCAGGTCCGCGCCACGGACGCCACGGGAGCCGTCCAGGTGGAGGCACAGGCCCCCGTCGCGCCGGACGGAGCCACCGGATACCACACGGTTACAGTTGACGTGACCTCCTAACCGGAGCGCCGCCAGACCCCTGCCACACCAGAACCCCAGTCCGCCGAGAAACCCAGCCCGCCGAGCCGAAGGACACGCACCCATGCACTCCCGACCCCAGCCCGCCGCGGCGGGACCGGCCAGCGTCGAGGCGCACCGGGACAAGGTCCGCGCGCTGCTGGCAGGCCTCGCCGTCCGCACCGACACCGTGCCGCTGGCCGACGCGCTGGGCCGCGGACTGGCCCGCGACATCATCGCGCCGCTGGACCTCCCGCCGTTCGCCAACTCCCAAATGGACGGATACGCCGTGCGCAGCGCGGACCTGGCCGAGGGCGGCACCGAGCTGCGCGTCACCGACCCGGTGCCCGCGGGCGCCCAACCCGCCGCCCTGGCCGCCGGGACCGCGGCCCCGATCATGACCGGGGCAATGATCCCGCCGGGTGCGGACGCCGTCGTACCGATCGAAGCGGCCGAGCCGGACGTCTTCCCCGAACCCGGCAGCCCCGCCACCGTCCGGCTGCCCGCCACGGCCACGGGAACCTACGTCCGCGCCGCCGGCAGCGACATCGCCGCCGGGACCCGGGCGCTGGCCGCCGGCACCTACCTGGGCCCCGGGCAGCTGGGACTGCTCGCCGCCCTGGGCCTCGCCGAGGCGCCGGTGCACGCCGCCCCGACGGTGCTGCTGGTCACCACCGGCGACGAGGTGGTGGCCCCGGGCACGCCGCTGGAGGCCGGCAAGATCTACGACGCCAACTCCACCCTGCTCGACTCCGGGCTGCGGCAGGCCGGCCTGGCCGTCACCCGCGCCGGCATCACCGCGGACGACCCGGCCGCCCTCGAGCGGCTGCTCCGCGCCCACGCGCCCGCGGTGGACCTCATCATCACCACCGGCGGCGTCAGCAAGGGCGCCTACGAGGTGGTCCGGCAGGCCCTGGAGGGCCACGGCGTCGAATTCGGCTCCGTCGCCATGCAGCCGGGCGGACCCCAGGGGCTGGGCACCTTCGACGGCGTCCCGGTGCTGTGCTTCCCCGGCAACCCGGTCAGCTGCCTGGTCTCCTTCGAGATGTTCCTCCGTCCCGTCCTCACCGGGCTGCTCGGCAGTCCCGCACCCCGGACCGCCGTCCGCGCCCGGCTGGCCGCGCCGCTGACCTCGCCCGCGGCCAAAGACCAGGTCCGGCGGGGCACCCTTACCCCGGATGGCACCGTGCACCTGGAGGGCGGCCCCGGCTCACACCTGGTGCACGCCCTGGCCCTCTCCAACGCCCTGGTGCACGTCCCGGCCGGTACCGCGGAGCTCGCCGCCGGCGATGAGGTGGAAGTATGGGTGCTGTGAACGACGCAGAACTCTCCCCGCCCGCGCTGACACATCTCCGCCGGGACGGCACCGCCCAGATGGTCGATGTCTCCACCAAGGCCGAGACCACCCGCGAGGCCACCGCCACCGCCACCGTGCACAGCACCGCTGAGGTCCTCTCGCTCCTGGGGTCCGGGGACCTGCCCAAGGGCGACGCGCTCGCCGTCGCCCGGGTCGCCGGCATCATGGCCGCCAAGAAGACGCCGGAGCTGATCCCGCTGTGCCACCCGCTGCCCATCAGCAAGGTCACGGTGGACTTCGAGCTCGGCACGGACACCGTCACCGTCTTCGCCACCGTGAAGACCCGCGGCGTGACCGGGGTGGAGATGGAGGCCCTCACCGCGGTCTCCGTCGCCGCCCTGAGCGTCTACGACATGATCAAGGCCGTCGACAAGCACGCCGTGCTCAACGACATCAAGGTCCTGGCCAAGAGCGGCGGCAAGAGCGGGGACTGGACCCTGTGAGCAGCCACGAATCCCACCAGCACCCCGAACCCCACACCCACGGGGAACCCCATACCCACGGCGAGGTGACCGGTCGGAAGGCGGGGATCGTGATCGCCTCCACCCGCGCCGCCGCCGGAGTCTACGAGGACCTCACCGGCCCCGTCATCGCGGACTGGCTGACCGAACACGGCTTCGAGACCTACCCGGCAATGGTGGTCCCCGACGGCGAACCGGTCGGTGCCGCCCTGCGCGCCCTGCTCAGCCAGCGCCCCTCGGTGATCATCACCAGCGGGGGCACCGGCCTCAGCCCCACCGACTCCACCCCGGAACAGACCCTCCCGCTGCTGGACCGCGAGATCCCCGGCATCATGGAGGGGCTGCGGGCCGTCGGCGCCGCCAAGACACCCACCGCGCTGCTCAGCCGCGGCCACGCCGGCGCCGCGGGCACCACCTTCATCGTCAACCTGCCCGGATCGCCCAAGGGCGTGATGGACGGCCTTGGCGTCCTCGACCCGATCCTCGGCCACCTCTGCGACCAGCTGGAAGGCACCCATGGGCACTGACGCCACCAACCCCAACGCCACCACAACCGACAGCACCACTTCTGACAGCACCGCGTCCGACGGCGCCGTCGGCGGCGCCACGTTCGACATCGTCCACGCCGTCCTCAGCGCCGAGCCCATCTCCGTCGACCAGGCCATCGCCGCCGTGGAGTCGGACACGGCCGGCGCCGTCGTCAGCTTCAGCGGCGTCGTCCGGAACCACGACGGCGGCAAGCCGGTGGACCGGCTGAGCTACAGCGCGCACCCCACCGCCCACCAGGTGATGGCCGACGTCGTCGCCGGGCTCGTCGCCGAACACGCCGCCGCCGGCACGGAGTCCAAGCCGGTCCGGATCTGGGCCGCGCACCGCACGGGCATGCTGGAGATCGGCGACCCGGCCCTGGTCTGCGCCGTCTCCGCCGCGCACCGCGGGCAGGCCTTCGCCGTCTGCGCCGAACTGGTGGACCGGATCAAGGAACAGGTGCCGATCTGGAAGGAACAGTTCTTCAGCGACGGCACCGTCGAATGGGTAGGCGCGGGGGAGTAGCACCTCCGGCGGCCTGTGCCCGCCGACGCCCGCAGCCAGCCGCCCGCGGCGCGTGCCCCGTTACGCGGGGCCGGTCCGGGCGGTAACGGTTCAGGCCGGCCAGCGCCCCGGCGGTAGGGTTGAGCGCATGACCGAACAACTCGCCGTCGCCGTCCTTGGCGCCAACGGACGCATGGGCGCGGAGGCCGTCAAGGCCATCGACGCCGCCGAAGACCTCACCCTCGTTGCCGCCCTCGGCCGGGGCGATTCCCTCGAAACCCTCACGGAGGCCGGCGCACAGATCGTCGTCGACCTGACCGTTCCCGAGAGCACCGAGGCGAACGTCCGCTTCGCCGTCGACCACGGGATGCACGCCGTCGTCGGCACCACCGGCTGGGACGCCGGGCGCCTGGACCGGCTCACCGCCCTCCTCGCCGGCCGGCCGGAGACCGGGGTGCTGATCGCCCCAAACTTCGCGCTGGGCTCCGTCCTGGCCTCCGCCTTCGCCGCCAAGGCCTCCCGCTACTTCGAATCGGTCGAGATTATCGAACTTCACCACCCGGACAAGGTGGACGCCCCCTCCGGCACCGCCGTGCGCACGGCCCAGCTCATCGCCGCCGAGCGCGACGCCGCCGGCGTGGCCCCCAGCCCCGACGCCACCACCAGCGAGCGCCCCGGCGCCCGCGGCTGCGACGTCGACGGCGTCCGGGTCCACAGCGTCCGGCTCCGCGGCCTGGTGGCCCACCAGGAGGTCCTGCTCGGCGGCCCCGGCGAGCAGCTGACCTTCCGCCACGACTCGTTCGATCGCGCCTCCTTCATGCCCGGCGTGCTGCTGGGTGTCCGCAACGTCGCGGCGCACCCGGGCCTCACCGTGGGCCTGGACGGCTACCTGGACCTGGGCCTCTGATGGCGAACGTCCTGGCCGCCTTCAAGGCAAACCGCACCAAGATCTGGGTGGGCGCGGTGACGCTCCTGCTCGTCTTCTACCTGGTGGTCTCGCTGCAGCGCTCGGTGCTGCTGCTCGGCGACCCCAACCTGGTGGCCAAGGCGCTGGGCCTGGCCTACCTGCTGCTGCCCATCGTCGGGGCCTGGGCACTGGTGCGGGAACTGCTCTTCGGCGCCCGCACCGAACGCCTGGCCAAGATCCTCGAGGCCGAGGGCGGCCTGCCGGAGGACACCCTGCCGCGCACCCCCGCCGGGCGGATCATCCGCGAGGCCGCCGACGCCGAATTTGAGAAGTACCGCGTCGAGGCGGAAGCCGCGCCGGAGGACTGGCGGTCCTGGTTCCGGCTCAGCTGCGCCTACGACGCCGCCGGCGACCGGAAGCGCGCCCGCGCGGCCATGCGCGACGCCGTCCGCCTGAACCGCGACGGCGGGAACGCCGGGGGACGCCCCGCCTAGCGGCCCGCGAGGGTTCGGCCCCGGCCCAGCAGGTTCGCGCCGTGGCCGGCCCACTCCAGCGGCCCGCGCCAGGACAGCGTCGCGAAGATCCAGCCCAGCGCCAGGACCGCCAGCGCCTGCGCCCAGAAGACGCCGTCGGGACTCCACCCGGACGGCAGCGGGTGGCCATGCAGGGACGCCATGACACACACGTGCGCCGAGTACAGGCTGAGCGTCATCGCACCGGCGCCGCGCAGGGGGCGGAGCAGGTCCAGCTCCACCCAGTCCGCCAGCCGGGCCAGCAGCAGGCAGGCCCCCAGCACCGCCGCCGCGACCCCGGAGGTGTGCAGCAGGTCCAGGCTGGTGCCCGAGTGCGGGGCCGCGGTGGCCAGCCACCAGCCGGAGCCCGACTGGTCCACGCCGGCGAGGTTGACCTGCAACAGGGACGCCAGCGGATAGTCGGGGTCACCGATCGCCGCCTGCAACGCCGCCCGGCCGCCCCGGTCCTCCATCAGCACCCCGCCGAACCACTTCGCGAAGACGGCGGCGGCCGTCCCGGCGGCCACCAGGCTGACCTGCAGACCGACCCGGCCCAAAGGCAGCCGGCCGAGCGCGAGTCCGATCAACAGGTACGTCAGCCACTGCACCACCGGGTAGTAGCCGGTGAGCAACAGGTCGCCGGCCACCCGGGCAGGCTCCGCGAGATCCGCCCAGCCGGGGTTGTGCCCCAGTTGCAGCGGCGGCTCCGGTGCCAGCAGCCACGGGCGCAGCAGGTAGGCGAGCACCGGGCTGGCCAGCAGCCACCCGGCGGCGAACGCGAACAGGCGCCCCGGCCGCAGCCCGAGGAAGGGCAGGATGCAGAGGAACAGGACGGCGTAATGCACCAGAATGACGGCGATGTTCACCTCGAGGGCCCCCACGCTGAGCCCGACGGCGGCCACCACCAGGGCGCGCAGGGCCACCCCGCGCCGTGCCGCCCAGAGCTCGCGCCCGGCGTAGGGCCGCTCCTTGCCGGTGGACAGCGCCAGTCCCACCCCGGCCAGGACCGCGAACAACGCCGCCGCCCGGCCCGAGAACGCCAGGCCCACCCAGGTGGGGGTGAGTGCCGCGTCGGCCTCGAAGGTGGGCAGGACGTGGGTGGCCATCATCCCCAGCAACGCCAGGCCCCGGGCGGCGTCGACGCCGGTCAGGCGGGGCGTCCGGGGCGTCCCGCCGGCGGTCCTGGAACGGGCAGCGGTACCGCGGGAGGTCATGCCTCGATCGTCTCACGAGGGCCGGTCACGACCCTTGTGTTCGAATATATGTTCGAATAAGATGAGCGGCATGAACCATCCACCAGAACCACAGCCGGCCGGGTTCGGGCCGTCCTCCGGGGTCCTCAAAGCCATGAGCCCCGGCGTCGTCGATTTCCTGTTCCGCCGATTGGTGGCCGGGGAGGCCGCGGAGGACCTCAGCTGGCACAACGAGGGAACCGCCCTGTCCGCCCAGCAACCCGGGGCCGAACTGGCACGCCGGCTCGCCGAGACCGACGTCGAGGCGCTCACGCCGATCGAGCTCTTCCACTACGTCCGCGCGGCGCAGCGGCTGGCCGCCTGGGCGGGGTCGCTGCGGGAGCAGGCGGTGGGCCGCTACTGCGCAGCGCCCGGCACAGCGGGCACCGCAGCTGCCGCCGCGCCCGAACGGGGATGATGCGCGTCACGTTGCCGTTATTGTTCTAACACTGCGGGGACAAGGTAACGTTTTTGCCATGGCTGACTCTGACATTCGCTCGTACACGTTTGGAACCCTCGTGACCGCCATGGTCACGCCGTTCACGAACGATGGTGACGTCGATTATCAGAAGTCCGCCGAACTGGCCTCCAAGCTCGTCGACGACGGCAACGACGCCCTCGTCATCTCCGGCACCACCGGCGAGACCTCCACCCTGGAGGACGACGAAAAGGAAAAGCTGTTCCGCGTCATCGTCGAGGCGGTGGGGGACCGGGCCAAGGTCATCGCCGGTACCGGCACCAACCACACCTCGCACTCGATCGAGATGGCCAAGCGGGCCGCCAAGGCCGGCGCCCACGGCCAGCTGATCGTCACCCCGTATTACAACAAGCCCAGCCAGGCCGGCATCCAGGCGCACATCGAGGCTGTCGCCGACGCGGCGGACCTGCCCGTCATGGTCTACGATATCCCCGGCCGCGCCGGCGTCCCGATCCTTCCCGAGACCATGATCCGGCTGGCGGACCACCCCCGGATCGTCGCCCTCAAGGACGCCAAGGCCGACTTCGCCGCCGTCACCAAGGTGCTGGCCAACACGGACCTTGACGTCTACTCCGGCGACGACGGCCTCACCCTGCCCTGGATGGCCGCCGGCGCCGTCGGGCTTGTCAGTGTTTCCGCGCACGTCGCGACCCGGCAGTTCCGGGCCATGATCGACGCCGCGCTTGCGGGCGACTTTGCCACCGCCCGCACCCTACATTTCGAACTGGACCCCGTGGTCCGTGCAGTGATGACCCACATTCAGGGCGCTGTAGCTGCGAAGCAAGTTCTCAAGTGGCAGGGAGTCCTGCCCAACTCGGTTGTCCGTTTGCCCCTCGTGGAGCCGGGCGAAGCCGAGATCGAAACAATCCGCGAGGACTTGGCGGAGGCCGGGCTCGTCTACGCCTGATCCGGCCCCGCGCCGCATCACGCCCCGACCTGCCATGCCCCGCCTGGAAAGTAGTGCACTATGACCCAAACCGCCCTCCCCGGCCTCGTCACGCCGCCGAAACTGGCCGCCAATACCCTGCGGATCGTCCCGCTGGGCGGCCTCGGCGAGATCGGCCGCAACATGACGGTCTTCGAAATCGGCGGCAAGCTGCTGATCGTTGATTGCGGCGTCCTCTTCCCCGAGGAGACCCAGCCCGGCGTCGACCTGATCCTCCCGGACTTCTCCTACATCGAGAAGCGCCTCGACGACGTCGTCGCCGTCATCCTCACCCACGGCCACGAGGACCACATCGGCGCCGTCCCGTACCTGCTGCGCCTGCGCAACGACATCCCCCTCGTCGGCTCGCAGCTGACCCTGGCGCTGATCGAGGCCAAGCTGCAGGAACACCGGATCAAGCCGACCACCATGATCGTCAACGAGGGCCAGGTCGAGAAGTTCGGCCCCTTCGAGTGCGAGTTCGTGGCCGTCAACCACTCCATCCCGGACGCCCTCGCGGTCTTCCTGCGCACCGCCGGCGGCACCGTGCTGCACACCGGTGACTTCAAGATGGACCAGCTGCCCCTCGACGGCCGCATCACCGACCTGCGCCACTTCGCAAAGCTCGGCGAGGAAGGCGTGGACCTGTTCCTCTCGGACTCCACCAACGCCGACGTTCCCGGCTTCACCACCGCGGAAAAGGAGATCGGCCCCACCCTGGACCGCCTCTTCGGCCAGGCGTCCAAGCGCATCATCGTCGCCTCCTTCTCCTCGCACGTGCACCGCGTCCAGCAGGTGCTCGACGCCGCGGCCAACCACAACCGCAAGGTCGCCTTCGTCGGCCGGTCCATGGTCCGCAACATGGCCATCGCCGCCAAGCTCGGCTACCTTGAGGTGCCCGCCGGCATCCTGGTGGACATCAAGAACATCGACAACCTGCCGGACAACCGCGTGGTGCTGATGTCCACCGGTTCCCAGGGCGAGCCGATGGCCGCGTTGTCCCGCATGGCCAACGGCGACCACCGCGTCGTCGTCGGCCAGGGCGACACCGTCATCCTGGCCTCCAGCCTGATCCCGGGTAACGAGAACGCCGTCTTCCGCATCATCAACGGCCTGCTCAAGCTCGGCGCGGACGTGATCCACAAGGGCAACGCCAAGGTGCACGTCTCCGGCCACGCCGCCGCCGGCGAGCTGCTCTACTGCTACAACATCCTCGAGCCGCTCAACGCCATGCCGGTGCACGGCGAGACCCGGCACCTGATCGCCAACGGCAAGATCGCCCTGGATTCCGGCGTGCCGGAGGAGAGCATCCTGTTGGCGGACAACGGCACCGTGATCGACCTGCGCGACCACGAGGCGGACATCGTCGGCCAGGTCGAGGTCGGCTTCGTCTACGTCGACGGCTCCAGCGTCGGCGAGGTCACCGAGGCGGACCTCAAGGACCGCCAGACGCTCGGCGACGAGGGCTTCATCTCGATCGTCACCGTCATCCACCGCGCCACCGGCAAGGTCGTCTCCGGCCCGGAGATCCACGCCCGCGGCGTCGCGGAGGACGACTCGGTCTTCGACGAGATCATCCCGAAGATCAACGTCGCGCTCGAGGACGCCGTCAAGAACCGCGACCACACCACGCAGCAGCTGCAGCAGGTCGTCCGCCGGGTTATCGGTACCTGGGTCAACCGCAAGCTGCGGCGCAAGCCGATGATCATCCCGGTGGTCCTCGAGGCGTAGGCCCCGGCAGCACCAGCAGCACCCGAACGGCTCCTCCCTCCGGTTCCGCCTCCGCGCGGCCCGGCCGGGGGAGCCGTCCGGCGTTAACCGGCCCCGCCGCGCCGTGAAGCCGCCAAGAGCGGGGGAACGCCGTGAGCCAGCCGGGCCGGGGAGCGCCAACATGGCCCGCTCCGCCCCGGAAATCCGGGGCATCCGGCCGGTCCTCGGGTACCGTGGCAGGTATGGCGACACGAACTACTTCCGCGCCTAGAGGCAACTCAAGCGGCAGCCCGAGGGGCAAATCAGGCACATCTTCGGCCAAAGGCTCCAGCGCAGCCGCGTCCAAATCCCGCACGCAGGGGACGGCCCGCACCCGGCAGATGGCCGCCGTCGAGCCGCACCAGCCCTGGCTGGTCCGCGTCGTCGCTGGCGCCTGGCTCGGCGTCGGGCACGTCCTGGGCGCCGGGATCCGCCGCATCGGCTCCGACGTCAGCGACCTCCACCCCGAGGACCGCCGCGACGGCGCCGCCCTGTTCAACCTGGTCCTCGGCGTTTTCGTGGCAACCTTCGCCTGGTGGGGCTTCCGCGGCTGGCTCCCGGACCTGGTCTACGGGATCGTTAACGGCACGTTCGGCTGGATGGCCCTGCTCCTGCCGCTGATGCTGTTCGTCTGCGCCTTCCGGCTCTTCCGCCAGCCGGTGGACGGCCGCGGCAACAACCGCGTCGGTATCGGCTTCCTCATCATGACCTTCGCCGGCTGCGGCCTCGCACACATCATCGGCGGCCAGCCCGGCGTCGCCGAGGGCTTCGACGGCCTCCGCCGCGCCGGCGGCATGCTCGGCTACCTCGCCGCCGCGCCGCTGGCCACCATCCACCCCGCCGTCCCGGTGGCCCTCTACAGCCTGCTCGCGTTCACCTCCCTGCTGATCGTCACGGCCACACCGTTCGGCGCCATTCCCTCCCGGATACGCGGCGCCTACGAACACCTCATGGGCATCGATCTCCGGGACGAGCCGGAGACCAACGCCCACGACCGCAGCTACCTCTACGAGAACGACGCCCCCGCGCCGAAGAAGAAGCGCAAGCGGCTCTTCGGCAAGGACCAGGACGCCGCCGACGCCCGCCTCGAGGGCTACGTCGGCGACGAGGCCTTCGAGCACGCCGTCGTCGACGACGAACCCGACGACGCCCACGACGACGGCGGCCGTCGCGGCCGGAAGGCACCCGCCGTCGCGCCCGGCGTGCGCCGGCCCACCCAGGCCGAGATCGCCGACGAGAAGATCAAGGCCGCCCAGCGCCTGGGCGCCGCGGCGGACGGCGCCACTCCGGAGAACGCCACCGAAGCGATCCCGCAAATCACCCCCGGCATGATCGCCGCCGGGTCCGTCACCGCGGGCGCCGCCGCCGCGCCCAAGGTCCCGGCCAACCCCGTCGCCCCCGCACCGCAGCCCACCCCGATCCCGCAGCGGACCGAGCAGCTCTCCCTCGCCGGGGACGTCACCTACACGCTGCCGGCCTCGGACTTCCTGACCCCGGGCTCCATCCCCAAGGAGCGCACGGAGGCCAACGACGCCGTCGTCGCCGCCCTGACCGACACCCTGACCCAGTTCAACGTGGACGCCACCGTGACCGGCTTCAGCCGCGGCCCCACCGTTACCCGGTACGAGATCGAACTCTCGCCCGGCACCAAGGTCGAACGCGTCACGGCCCTGTCCAAGAACATCTCCTACGCGGTGGCCAGCTCCGACGTCCGGATCCTCAGCCCCATCCCGGGCAAGTCCGCGATCGGCATCGAGATCCCCAACACGGACCGCGAGACCGTCTCCCTGGGCGATGTCCTCCGCAGCCAGAACGCCCGCCGCACGGACCACCCGATGGTGATGGGCGTCGGCAAGGACGTCGAGGGCGGCTACGTCGTGGCCAACCTCGCCAAGATGCCCCACTTGCTCGTGGCCGGTGCCACCGGTGCCGGTAAGTCCTCGTTCGTGAACTCGATGATCACCTCGATCCTGATGCGCGCCACCCCGGACGAGGTGCGCATGGTTATGGTGGACCCCAAGCGCGTGGAACTGACCGCCTACGAGGGCGTCCCGCACCTGATCACCCCCATCATCACCAACCCCAAGAAGGCCGCCGAGGCGCTGCAGTGGGTGGTCCGCGAGATGGACGCCCGCTACGACGACCTGGCCAACTACGGCTTCAAGCACATTGACGACTTCAACAAGGCCGTCCGCGCCGGGAAGGTCCACCCGCCCGTGGACTCCAAGCGCGTCATCCGCCCTTACCCGTACCTGCTGGTGATCGTGGACGAGCTCGCCGACCTGATGATGGTCGCCCCGCGCGACGTCGAAGACTCGATCGTACGCATCACCCAGCTGGCCCGCGCCGCCGGCATCCACCTGGTGCTCGCCACGCAGCGGCCCTCGGTGGACGTCGTCACCGGCCTGATCAAGGCCAACGTCCCGTCCCGGATGGCGTTCGCCACCTCCTCGGTCACCGACTCCCGCGTCGTCCTCGACCAGCCCGGCGCGGAGAAGCTGATCGGCCAGGGCGACGCCCTCTTCCTGCCCATGGGCGCCTCCAAGGCCATGCGCGTCCAGGGCGCCTGGGTCACCGAATCCGAGATCCACAAGGTGGTCGAGCACGTCAAGGGCCAGCTGCAGGCCGTCTACCGCGAGGACGTCGCCCCCGAGGCGGAAAAGAAGCAGATCGACGACGACATCGGAGACGACCTCGAGGTGCTGCTGCAGGCCACCGAACTGGTGGTCACCACGCAGTTCGGCTCCACTTCGATGCTGCAGCGCAAGCTCCGCGTCGGCTTCGCCAAGGCCGGCCGGCTCATGGACCTGCTCGAATCCAGGGGAGTGGTGGGACCCTCCGAGGGTTCCAAGGCCCGCGACGTGCTGGTCAAGCCGGACGACCTCGCGGCCGTGCTGGCGGCCATGAAGGGCCAGGAGGCCCCGGCCGCGGCCGACTCGCAGACCGCCGCGCTGAGCGACAACGCCAACGCCAACATCGCCCAGGGCGGCTACGCCGAGGACCTCGTGGCGGCGGACCTGGACAACCGCGCCCAAAGCGTCGACTACTATGACGGCGCGGACGGCGGCGAGGACGAGGGCTCCGAGGACGCCTGGTCGCTCACCGGCCGGTAACCGGTGCAGACGGTAGCCTAAGAGAGTGACTAGCGCCGAGAACAACCCCGGGTCCGCCCCGCAGATCTGGAACCTGCCCAACATCCTGACGATGCTGCGGATCGCGCTGGTGCCCTTCTTCATCTGGTGCCTCGTTGCGGATGCCCCGGGCCTGCACGCCGGCAACGGGCCGTGGCGCTGGGCCGCCGTCGCCGTCTTCGCCGTCGCCATCTATACGGATAAGCTCGACGGCGACATCGCCCGCAGCCGCGGCCTGGTCACCGACTTCGGTAAGATCGCGGACCCCATCGCGGACAAGCTGCTGATCGGTTCGGCCCTGGTGATGCTCTCCCTGCTGGGCGAACTGCCCTGGTGGGTGACCGCCCTGATCCTGATCCGCGAGTGGGGCATCACCGCACTGCGTTTCTTCGTTATCCGCTACGGCGTGATCCCCGCCTCCCGCGGCGGCAAGCTCAAGACCGTCGTGCAGACCGCGGCGATCTTCCTCTACGTCGTCCCGCTCGCCGCGATCGCCCCGTGGCTGGGCGTGCTGGGCTTCATCGTGATGCTCGCGG
Source organism: Arthrobacter sp. NPDC080086 (assembly GCF_040702285.1). Taxonomy (NCBI): domain Bacteria; kingdom Bacillati; phylum Actinomycetota; class Actinomycetes; order Micrococcales; family Micrococcaceae; genus Arthrobacter; species Arthrobacter sp. NPDC080086. Next base: position 1,255 of record NZ_JBFBKP010000047.1, on the reverse strand, counting down.
CCCTCGCCATCACGGTCTGGACCGGCGCCGAGTACGTCATCGAGGCCATGAAGCTCCGCGCCCGCGGCATCAAGGCGCAGCAGCAGAAGATCCAGGAGGGCGCCCCGTGACCGGCCCCCTGCACCCGGAAGCACAATCGACCTTGCACCCAGGGGCCCACCCCAACCTGCACCGCCTCGCCGGCGAAGCCGTGGAGCGGTCCGTGGCCGCCGGCCTGACGGTAGCCACGGCCGAGTCCCTCACGGCCGGCATGGTCGCCGCCGTCCTCGCCGACACGCCCGGCGCGTCCGCGATGCTCCGCGGCGGCGTGGTCGCCTACGCCAACCAGGTCAAGGCCGCGGTGCTCGGGGTCCCGGAGGCCCTCCTCGAGACGGCCGGATCGGTCGACGGGGACGTGGCCGCCGCCATGGCCGCGGGCGCCCGCCGCGCGTGCGGCGCCGACGTCGGCGTCTCCACCACCGGCGTCGCCGGCCCCGACGCCCACGACGGCAAACCCGTGGGCACCGTCTTCATCGGCGTCGCCACCGCGGAGGGCGCGGCGTCCTACCCCTACCATTTCGAGGGCAGCCGCCAGGAGATCCGGGCGCTCTCCTGCGGCGCCGCACTCGAACGGCTGCTCGACGCCGTCGGCGGTGCTACCGGACCGTAAAGTAACGGGGAACAAAACGTGATTTCGAATAGTTGTTACATTGTGTCGCCACCAAAGAAGGGCGGCGCATAGGATGAAGTCACCGAGACGTTCGCACCGAAACGGCGAACCGACCAACGAGGGAGCAAGGCGATACAGATGGTAAAGCAGCCCGTATCCGTAAACGGCGTTGTCCGCTGGAAGGATGTGGGCCTCGCCGATCAGGCTAAGAGCGAACAGAAGGAGCGCAAGATGGTTGTACTTCGTCACGAAATTGGCGACGTCCTGCGCGACGTCCGCCAGCGCCAGGGCCGTACCCTCCGCGAAGTCTCGCACAGTGCCCGAGTATCCCTGGGCTACCTGAGCGAAGTGGAGCGCGGCCAGAAGGAAGCCTCCTCGGAGCTGCTCTCCTCGATCTGCACGGCCCTCGATGTCCCGCTCTCCAGCATGCTCCGCGAGGTCAGCGACCGTGTCGCCGTGGCCGAGGGCGTGGCAGTGCCGGACACCGTTCCGCAGGAATTCTCCCAGCGGTACGGCCGTGACCTGGACAGTGAACTGAACGACGAACTGGGAACCGGACTGCTCTCGGGCGCCCGCTAAACCCAGCGTCACCCAAAGCATAGAAAA
>NZ_JBFBKP010000046.1:0-35740 GCF_040702285.1 Arthrobacter sp. NPDC080086 | reverse complement strand
GCAATTTCAACCAATCAATAAAACAATCGGTATCAACAAACTTGGCACACTATTGAGTTCTCAAACAACAGACACACCCGGCACCACCACAACCCCATCAAGGGCCGCGACTCGCTCCGGAGCAACTTTTCAAACTTACCCGATCACCAACCGCAATGCAAACCGGCGTAACCGCCGAATCCCACGCAATGGAAGGGTCCCCACCCGAAAAACCGGCGCACAATTCCGCACCATTTTTCAGGCCGTTCAACAAGGGGGTCGGTCGCTATCTTTCCGCTTCAGCGGCGGCGACTCGAATAACTTTACATACGAACACCGGACCACACAAATCGCACCCCCAAGGCCCTCCCCCGCCCCGAAAACCGCGGAAACCCGGGACTCAGCGCTTCTTCGGGGCCCAATCAACCGCCGTCGTACCCAAAACCGCTCCGTGTGCGCTCGGTCACCACCCCGCGGACCCGGCGCCAGCAGCCCCACGGCAGCCGGCGGCTTAACGCGCAAGGGGCCGGCAACCATGACGGTTGCCGGCCCCTCTCAAGCCACTGGCTTCAGGAGTGCTGAATTACCAGGAAGACTTCGTGATGCCCGGGAGCTCACCGCGGTGAGCCATGTCGCGGAAGCGAACACGGGAGATGCCGAACTTCTGGAAGGTGCCACGCGGGCGGCCATCGATGATGTCGCGGTTGCGGAGGCGGACCGGGGAAGCGTTGCGCGGCAGCTTCTGCAGGCCGAGGCGTGCAGCTTCGCGGGCTTCGTCGGTCGAGTTGGGGTCGACCAGGGCCTTCTTCAGTTCGAGGCGCTTTGCAGCGTAGCGCTCGACGATGACTTTACGCTGTTCGTTCTTAGCGATCATTGACTTCTTAGCCATGTGCTTAGCGCTCCTCTCGGAATTCGACGTGCTTGCGGATCTTGGGATCGTACTTCCGCAGGACCATGCGGTCCGGGTCGTTACGACGGTTCTTGCGCGTCACGTAGGTGTAACCCGTGCCCGCGGTCGACTTAAGCTTGATGATCGGACGTACGTCCTTGTCCTTTGCCACTAGAGCTTCACTCCTCGTGCCAGGATGTCGGCGACGACAACGTCGATGCCGCGTACGTCGATGGTCTTGATGCCACGTGCAGAGACCTGCAGGGTGACATTACGGCGCAGGGACGGAACCCAGTAGCGCTTCTTCTGGATGTTCGGGTCGAACCGGCGCTTGTTGCGGCGGTGCGAGTGCGAAATGCTGTGTCCAAAGCCCGGCTCGGCTCCGGTCACCTGGCAGTGTGCTGCCATGACGACTCTCCTCATGAAAATAAATGAAACGGCAGGCGGAGTTCCGCGTTACCGTGCGATAGGCAGCGTCCGCCGCCAGCTCCCCTCGAACGGGCCCCTCACGACAACGGCCGAAACCGTGCTGCGAGGGAACTGAAGAAGGAGTCCGGGACAACCGTCAGGGAGAACTCGTAAGCCATCACTGCGGTACCGGGATGCCGGGCGAATACAGGAACGCGCGCAACTTGAGCCCCTAACTACCGGCCTCCGGAGCCGCCTGCACTGCAGACTTTTCCGTCAACCGGAGCAATTGCCCACGCTCCGCGCCACCTAGCGCCTACCAAGTCTACGATCTCGCGGAATTAAAGACCAATCCGGGGGTCCGAGGGTGTATAAGGCGGTCCCCCGGACATGCGGGGAAGACTTAAGCGGGGCGCAGTTCTTTCACAGCAAAACGAAAGGGAACGGGCAGATTCTGGATTCATGAACACATCGACCCAGACTGCTCAGCAGCCCCTCGCCCGGCGGGCCGGGGCCGGCGGCGACCCGTTTGCGGCGCAGCACCGCCGGCGGATGTTCAGGGGCGACCTGCTCACGGTCACCGCCTGGTCCTCCATCGCAGCTGCCATCGCCCTGTGGCTTGCCGACGGCGGCGCATCCGGCTTCTCCACCCCGGGCGGAACCTTCACGGCCCTGGGCATCGTGGCCGGACTCGCCGGCATGGACCTGGTGCTGCTGATGCTGCTGCTCGCGGCGCGGCTGCCCATCATCGACGGGGCCGTCGGCCACGACCGGGCCCTCGAATTCCACCGCAAGCTGGGGAAACCCGCCCTGTACCTGCTCCTGGCCCACGGCGTCCTGCTGGCGGTCGGCTACGGGATGGCGGACGGCCTGGACCCCGTCAGCGAGGCAGTGTCCCTCTGGGTACAGGTGCCGGACATGTGGCTGGCGTACATCTCCATCCTGCTGTTCATCGCCGTCGTCGTGACCTCCCTGGTGGCCGTGCGCCGCCGCTTCCCCTACGAGTTCTGGTACGCGGTACACCTGCTGACCTACGCCGCGGTCCTGACCGCCATTCCGCACCAGTTCAGCGTCGGCGGGCTCTTCGCCGAGGGCACCTGGCAGCGCTGGTACTGGCTGGCCGTCTGCATCGGGACCGGCGCCGCGTTGGCGCACTACCGGGTCCTGGAGCCGATCGTTGCCACCGTCCGGCACCAGCTGACGGTCAGCCGCGTCGTCTCCGCCGGCCACGGCGTGGTCAGCATCGAAATGACTGGCCGGCACCTTGACGAGCTGGCCGGCAGCGGCGGCCGTTTCTTTATCTGGCGGTTCCTTGCCCCCGGCCAGTGGTGGCACCCTCACCCCTTCAGCCTCTCCGCCGAGCCCGTGACGTTCGGGGCCGACGGCGGCGGCCGGCTCAGGATCACGGTCCGGAACCTGGGCCGCGGTTCCGCCGCCCTGGCCCGGCTGCGGCCGGGCACCCGGGTAGCGGTGGAGGGACCGTACGGGCTGTTCAGCTCGGCCTCCCGCAGCCGGCGAAAGGTGGTCCTCATCGGCGCCGGGATCGGCATTACCCCCATCCGGGCGCTGCTCGAGAACACGCCCTTCGCGCCGGGGGAAGCCACGGTGATCCTTCGCGGTCACAATCAGTCCGGCCTGTACCTCGGCGACGAGATCCTGGACCTCTGCCAGCGGCGCGGGGCCACCCTGTTCCACCTGACCGGCCGACGGCCCCGGGGCGTGAGCACCTGGCTGCCCGAGAGCGAGTCCCGCGCCGGCTATCGGCTGGCCAGCTACGCTCCCGACCTGGCCGGCTCCGACATCTACGTCTGCGGCCCGGATGCCTGGGCCCGGAACGTCCTCGACGACGCACGCCAGGCCGGCGTGCGGGAAGAACAACTCCACTACGAAAGGTTTGACTGGTGAGAATACGCGCAGTAGTTTCCGCGACCCTGGCTTCCGCCGGGATCCTTTTGGCCGGCTGGCAGTCCGGCGCCCACGTGGCCGAATCGGCCAGCGCGGTCGGCACGACGGCGGGAACCGCCGGGACCGGGACCACCGGCACAGGGTCCGCCAAGTCCGGGCTGGGCAGTTCCGCCGGCGGCTCGACCTCCGGGTCCGCAGCCTCCGGGGACACGTCCTCCGGCACCGGCACCAGCGGCAGCGGCAGCGGGTCGTCAGGATCCTCCGGCAGCTCCTCCGGTTCCTCCAGTGCCGGCGGCACCTTCACCGGGGACTCGGTGCAGACCCGGTTCGGCTCGGTCCAGGTGCAGATCAGCGTCAGCGGCGGCAAGATCACGGACGTCAAGGCGCTGCAGCTCACGGACGAGGACCGCCGCTCGGTGCAGATCAGCAACCGCGCCGCTCCCCTGCTGCGCTCCGAGGTGCTCCAGGTCCAGTCCGCCAACGTCCAGACCATCAGCGGGGCCACCGTCACCAGCTCCGCGTACCTGACCTCGCTGCAGGCGGCCCTCGATGCTGCCCACCTCTAAGCCGGAAAGCCCGGCATTGAAGGCCCGGACATTCCAGTGCATGGGTACCGTCATCGGCCTCACCGTCCCGATGGCGGGGAACGACGACGGCGGCCCCCGGGCCGCGACGGAGGAGGCCCTCGGCTCGGCCGCGGACGCCGTCGAATGCATCTTCCGGGAGCTTGACGGGCAGTTCAGCCTCTACCGGCCGGATTCGGAGGCCAGCCGGGTGGTCCGCCGGGAGGTGACGCCTAAGGAAACCTCGGCTGGCTTCCGGGACCGCTACGCCGAGGCCGCGAACTGGCGGCTGCTGACCGAGGGCGCCTTTACCCCGGAACGTCCCGACGGGGCCCAGGACCTGTCTGGGCTGGTCAAGGGCTACGCGGTCCAGGAGGCCGGGGCCGCCCTGGCGTCGCTGGGGCTGAGGGACTGGTGCCTCAACGCCGGCGGCGACGTGCTGGTCTCCGGCTCGCCGATCGTCGGGACCGCGGCCACCTGGCAGGCCGGCATCGTGGACCCGCAGGACCGCGGCACCCTGCTGGCCGCCTACCCGCTGGGCGGCGGCCACACGGCGCGGGCGCTGGCCACCTCCGGGTCGGCCGAACGCGGCGACCACATCTGGACGCGGGCCACCGGGCCGAGCGAATTCCTCCAGGTCTCGGTCGCCGCGGCGGACATCGTGACCGCCGACGTACTGGCCACCGCGATCGTGGCGGGTGGGCTCCCGATGCTGAACCGCGCCACCGACGGCTGGGACGTCCAGATCCTCGCGGTCAGGCGCGACGGCGGCCTGCTCGCCACACCCGGTTTCCGCGCCTAGCGCTCCTGGCCGTCAGCGCTCCCGGCCGTCAGCCCGGCAGGGCATTCGACGCCGCGACCCGGGCGTACCAAAGCCCGCTGGCCTTGGGGATCCGGCGCTGCGTGTCGTACTCCACCCGGACCAGGCCGAAGCGCTGGTGGAAGCCGAAGGCCCACTCGAAGTTATCCAGCAGGGACCAGGCGAAGTAGCCGCGCACGTCCACCCCCTCGGCAATCGCCGCGTGCAGCGCGCGGAGGTGCTGTTCGAAGAAGCTCCGCCGGTCCTCGTCGTTGACGAAGCCCGCCGCGTCCGGTTCGTCGTCGTAGGCGGCGCCGTTCTCGGTGATGTAGATCGGGATCCCTGCCGGCCCCGTGTATTCGCGTTGCAGCCGCACCAGCAACCGGCGCAGCCCATCGGGCTGGACTTCCCAGCCCATGCCGGTGAGGGGGAGTCCGCGGGGCACGGTGTGCACGCCGTCGGCGGCCACCATCGGGGAGGACGGGTCAGGGTCCCGACCGGGCTCCGCCGTGAAGGCACTCCCGTGGTAGTAGTTGACGCCCAGGACGTCCAGCGGGGCACTGATCAGTTCGAGGTCTCCGGACCGGACGACGTCGGCCATGCCCAGGTGCGCGACGTCGGCCAGAACGTCCGCGGGGTATTCGCCCCGGAAGAGCGGGTCCAGGAACAGCCGGTTGGATTGGCCGTCGGCGCGCCGGGCGGCGTCGCGATCCAGTTCACGGTCCGCGTCCGCCGGGTCCGCGACGGTCAGGTTCAGGGTGATGCCCACGGTGGCGGCGGCGTTCCGGCTCCGGATCTCCCGCACCGCCAAACCGTGGCCCAGCAGCAGGTGGTGGACGGCGGCGAGGGCGGCCGCCGGGTCCATGCGGCCGGGAGCGTGGAGGCCGGCGGCGTAGCCCAGGAAGGCCGAAACCCAGGGTTCGTTCAGGGTGGTCCAGAACCGGACCCGGTCCCCCAGCGCCCCGTGCATGAGGGCCGCGAACTCCGCGAACCGTTCGGCGGTCTCCCGGGCTGCCCAGCCGCCCTTGTCCTCCAGCGCCTGGGGCAGGTCCCAGTGGTAGAGCGTGATCCAGGGCGTGATCCCGGCCGCCAGCAGCCGGTCGACCAGGTCCGAGTAGAAGGCGATTCCCTCCGGGTTGGGGGTGACGCCGTCGGGCATGCAGCGGGCCCAGGAGACCGAGAACCGGTAGGCGGCCAGGTTCAGGTCCTGCATCAGCGCGATGTCCTGCGCCGTGCGGTGGTAGTGGTCGCAGGCGACGTCGCCGTTGTGCCCGTCAGCCACGGCGCCGGGCACCCGGCTGAAGACGTCCCAGATCGATTCGCCGCGCCCGCCCTCCCGGGCCGCGCCCTCGATCTGGTACGCGGCGGTGGCGGCGCCCCAGAGGAAGCCGGGCGGGAAGGTCACTGGGGTGCTGTTCATCCGGTGCTGCTCCTTTGAACGGTGCTCATCCTTGTGTCAGGGCGGCGGCCGCTGCCCCGCAGGGCCTAGAGGTGGGTCAGCTGAGGATACCGCGGCGTGAGGCCGTCGCCGGAGGACTTCCCGGTGACCCGCCGCATCACCCAGGGGCCGGCGAATTCCCGGACCCAGCGGGCATTGGCGGCGAGCGCCTCGGAGCGGCTGAGTTCCGGGACCGGGGCCATGGGCGGCACGTCGATGGAGTGCTCGTGGGCCAGGACGTCGAGGACCCGCCGGGCCATGGTGGCGTGCCCGGCCGGGGACATGTGCATCCGGTCCGTGGCCCACATGCCCCAGTCGTAGTATTCGCTGAAGCGCCAGTAGTCCACCAGGAGTGCCCCGTGGTCGCCGGCGATGCCGCGGACCAGTTCGTTGTAGATGGCGGTGCGGCCGCGCATGGTGCTGAAGACCTTGGACCCGCGGGCGTCGAAGCCGGTGAACATCACCACGGTGGCGCCGGTGGCGGTCAGCTTGGCGACGGCCTCGTTGTACTCCTCGAGCAGCCCGTCGATGTCGATGGTGGGCCGGAGGATGTCGTTGGCGCCGGCGTAGATGGTCACCAGCGTGGGGTTGAGCGCGACGGCGGCGTCCACCTGTTCGGCCAGGATCTGCCGCAGTTTCCGGCCGCGGATGGCCAGGTTGGCGTAGCCGAATCCGGGGTCCGCGGCGCCGAGCTGCTCGGCGACCCGGTCGGCCCAACCGCGCACCCCGTTGGGGCGGGACGGATCGTCGTCGCCGACGCCTTCGGTGAAGGAGTCTCCGAGGGCCACATACCGGGTGCTGAAATCCATGCAGACAGTCTGTCACCCGTTGCCGGAAGCAACCAAGGAGGCGCGAAGGCCTACCCGGCCTCGACGGGTCCGTTCTCACGCAGGATCCAGTGGCAGGGGTCCAGCCGGGCCACCACCTTCTCGCCGATCCGGGCGAGGGCGGCGACGTCGTCGGGGTCCAGGGCGTCGAGGAAGAGCTCGCGCACCGCCTCCACGTGGGCGGGGGCGAGCCCCACCAGGGTTTCCAGCCCGGCGTCGGTCAGGTGCGCCGTGGTGACGCGGGCGTCGCCGGGGTGGGGCTGGCGTTCCACCCATCCCCGGTTCTGCAGCTTGGTGACCACGTGCGAGAGCCGGGACAGTGAGGCGCTGGTGCGGGCGGCGAGTTCGCTCATCGGCAGGTAACGGCCCTCCGCCTCGGACAGCATGGCCAGGACGTTGTAGTCGAAGAGGGAGAGCTTCCCGGCCGAGTGCAGCTGGGTGTCCAGCGCGGCCGGCAGCAGGGTGTTGATGCTCAGCTGTGCCAGCCAGGCACGGCGTTCCTCGGCGTTGAGCCAGCGCGGATCGGTCATGGCTCCATTCTAGGAGCTGCGAAGCTTGACGGTTCAACCCTCTTTATTCGATGCCTGCCGGGCCGCGCGGACAGGCGGTACGCTGACGCTATGTACGTCGTGTCGCTCACCTACAAGGTGCCCGAAGAGATCGTCGATTTCCACCTGCCCGCGCACGTCCAGTGGCTGCAGGACGCCTTCGACCGGGGCGTCTTCATGGTGGCAGGGCGCAAGATTCCCCGGACCGGAGGGCTGCTGCTCTCCAATGCCGAGCGCGCGGACCTGGACGCGGCGCTGCTCGCGGATCCGTTCTACGTCAACGGCGTGGCGGACTACGACGTCGAGGAGTTCCACGCCAGCCGGGTGGCCCCCGGCTTCGAGAACCTGCTGGACGCCTAGGCCGGAGCCTCAGGTCAGCAGCTTCTTCAGCCCGCCCTTCTCGGGCACCCGCACCGGCTGAGGCCAGCGCGGGGTGAGCTGGTCCCCCAGGGTGACGCCGCGCAGTTTCCGGCCGAACAGCGGCAGCACCCAGTCGTGCACCCAGCGCCGCTGCCGCCGTTCCCAGTCGCGGAATCCCAGCGGGGCGGCCGGTTCCCATTCCTTGGGGCTGATGCTGTGCGCTACCCCCAGATGGTCCAGGACTTGCGCGGCGAGGTACTTGTGGCCGGCCTTGGACATGTGGAGTCGGTCGCTGTCCCACATCCTGGGGTCCTGAAACGCCTCGAAGGCCCAGTAGTCCACCAGCACGGCTCCGTACCAGTCGGCCAGTTCCCGGACCCGGCGGTTATAGAGTGTGTTGCGGCGCTTGAAGGGTTCGAGCAGCACGGAGACCTTGACATCGAAGCCGGTGAAGAGCACCACGGTGGCCCCCGAGGCGGTGAGCCGGGCGACCAGGATCTCGTAGTCGTCCATCAGGTCCTCGATGTCGGTGCCGAGGTCCAGCAGGTCGTTGCCGCCGGCGTAAAGGGTCACCAGGGAGGGTTTCATCGCCAGCGCAGGTTCCAGCTGCTCGGCGATGATCTGCCGGAGGCGCTTGCTGCGGATGGCGAGGTTGGCGTATTCCCAGCCCGGGTCCGCCTTCGCCAGCCTCTCGGCCACCCGGTCCGCCCAGCCCCGGACACCGTTGGGCAGGTGCTTGCTGCGGTCCCCCACGCCCTCAGTGAAGGAATCGCCGAGGGCGACGTAAACCCGCCGCCCGTCCGGGCCCGGATGCAAGAGGTTCGCGGCCATGCCGCCACGGTAGCGCCGCCGGCCAAAGAGCCGGTGCCGGGAGGGTGAACTGCGGGCGGCGGCTTGGCACCGGGATGGTGCCCCCCCGGTTCCATACCGCCGCCCGCGCCTTTGCCTAGAGCTCGGCCCGGCCCTGCCGCCAGTAGCCCATGAAGGCGACGTTCGCCCGGTCGATCCCCGCCTCGCGGACCAGATAACGCCGCAGCTCCCGGACGGTGCCCGCCTCGCCCGCGATCCAGGCGTAGAACGGGCTGGCCGGGACACTTTCCGGGGTCTCCCACAAGAGGTCCGCGTCGTCCGTCACCGCTTCCGTCTCCGGGGCGGCCGCCCCCGTCAGGGCGCCGCGGCCATCCGGGCGGGAGACGATGTCCGGGACGGCATCCCGGAGCAGTTCGCCGTGCGGCCGGCCTCCGTCGGAAGGTTTCCCCGCGGCCGCGGTGCGGCGCGGGAGCCAGGTGACGGCGACGTCGGCCTCCGTGGTGATGTGCCGGATGTCGCCGACGTCAGGGACCTCCAGGACGGCGTCGCCGCTCAGGTGCGGGGGCAGGCTCTCGAGGATCGCGCAGATTGCCGGGACCGCCGTCTCGTCCCCGGCCAGCAGGATCCGCCGGGCGGCGCCGGGCCGCCACTCGATGCCGGCATAGGTCTCCTCCAGCACACAGTGCGCGGCGCGGCTGTTCGGGCCGATCAGGGTGACGCGGTCCCCGGGCCGGGCCTGCCGGGCCCACGTGGCACCCGGCCCTTCGGCGTCCGCTCCGCTGCCGCCCATTCCGGCGCCCCCGTGGGCGTGCAGCACGATATCGACGTCGATCTCGGGGTAGACGGCGTCCAGCCGGGCCCGCCGGACGGTGTAGGTCCGCATGGTCCCCCGGACGTCCGCGTCCATGGCCAGCCATTGGCGGTACCAGCCGGGTTCCTCGACCCGGAAGGCCGGGAGGGGCAGCGCGCTTCCGTCCGCCGCCCGCGACGGGAGCACCAGCTTCACCCGGAGGTCCAGGGTGGGGCCGTGCACGCCGAAGTCGCGCAGCGCGTAGCCGCCGAGGGTGATCCTCCGGAAGCCGGGGCTGAGGTCCCGCACGGCGGACACGGTGACGTCGAAAGCGCGGGACATCGGCTGCCCGGCGAGGGTTTCGGGGACCGGCCGGGGTGCCGTGCGCTGCGCGGTCACGGGACCGTCACCATCCCGTTGCCGCCGGCCGGGGCAAGCACGGTGTGGTGGCGCCCGATCGGCAGCACCAGGGGCGTCCCGGATACCGGATCCGGCATTACGCGGCACTCCAGGCCGAACACCTCCCGGATCAGCTCCTCCGTGACCACCGCCGCGGGCACGCCCTCGGCCACGATCCGCCCCGCCTTCAGGGCGATGAGGTGGTCCGCGTACCGTGCGGCCAGGTTCAGGTCGTGCAGCACGACCACCACCGTGGTGCCGCGGCGACGGTTCAGTTCGGTCAGCAGGTCCAGCACCTCCACCTGATGCGCGAGGTCCAGGTAGGTGGTGGGTTCGTCCAGCAGCAGCAGCCCGGTCTCCTGTGCCAAGGCCATGGCAATCCAGACCCGCTGGCGCTGGCCGCCGGAGAGCTCGTCGACGTCGCGGCCGGCAAGGTGCGCGGTGTCCGTGGCCGCCAGCGCACGGTCGACGGCCTCCCCATCCGCCCGGCTCCACCCGCCGAAGGCGCCGCGGTGGGGATAGCGGCCACGGCCGACGAGGTCCCGGACGAGGAGTCCGGCCGGCGCGGAGGGATGCTGCGGGAGCAGTCCCATCTGCCGGGCGAGGTCCCGGGCCGGACGGGACCGGATGTCCTGGCCGTCGAGAGTGACCGCGCCGCCCGCGGGCTTGAGCAGCCGGGACAGGCCGCGGAGCAGGGTGGACTTGCCGCAGGCGTTGGCGCCCACAATCATGGTCACCTTCCGGGGCGGAATCGTGCAGTTGAGGCCGGCCACCACCGGCGTGGTCCCGTAGTCGAGGGTGAGATCCTGTGCGGCGAGTTCTGCCATCTCAGGTGTCCTTTCGGTTGGCGGTGGCCAGCAGCCACAGCAGGAAGGGCGCGCCCAGCGCCCCGGTCACGACCCCCACGGGGAGGACGGTTCCGGCCAGGAGCAGCGGGGCGAGGTTCGCGGCGAGGAAGTCGGCGGAGAGGACGATCAGCATCCCCGTCAGGGCCGCGGCCGGCAGGCTCGTCCGTCGGCTCAGGCGTCGGGAAATCGGGCCGGCAAGGAAGGCGACGAACGCCACCGGGCCGGCCGCCGCCGTCGCGCAGGCCGCGAGGGCGACGCTCACCGCCACGACGCCCAGCCGGGTGGCGCCGACCCGCACGCCGAGCCCCGCGGCGGCGTCGTCGCCGAGTTCGACCATCCGCAGGGGCCGCGCCAAGGCCGCGGCCGCCGGGATCAGCACCAGCAGGGCCGCGGCCAGAACCCCCGCCCGTTCCCATCCCGCGGAGTTCAGCGAGCCGCTGAGCCAGACCAGGGCATCCGCGGCGGTCCGGATGTCGGAGCGGGTCATGAGGAAACTGACCACCGCCTGCAGCGCCGCGGCGATTCCGACGCCGGCCAGGATCAGCCGCCCGCCGGCCGCCCCGCTCCCGCCGGTACCGCGTCGGGAGATCGCGTAGATCAGGAGTGCGACGGCGAGGGCGCCCGCGAGCGCGGCCCCGGATACTGCGGCGCCGGAGGCCCCGAAGACCACGATGGCCGTGACCGCCGCGGCGCTGGCACCGTAGCTGATGCCGATGACGTCCGGGCTGGCCAGCGGGTTCCGCAGCAATGTCTGGAACAGCGCCCCCGAGAGGCCTAAGGCGGCGCCGACCATGGCGCCCGTGACCGCCCGCGGCAGCTTCAGCTCCATCACCATGAAGCTCACCGTCGGGATCCTGGGGGCACCGCTGAAGTGCGCGGCCAAAACCCTCCACAGGTCCGGAACGGTGACGGTGTAGCTGCCCAGCAGGACCGACGCCGTGAACACCCCGCCGGCGGCGAATGCCAGCAGCACCGCCGGGCGGGACGGCCGCAGGGGCAGCAGCCGGGCGCTCACAGCGCGGCTCCCTTGCTCCGGCGGACCAGCCAGACGAAGACGGGGGCGCCCACCAGGGCGGTCATGATCCCGGCGGGCACCTCACCCGGAAGCAGGACCACACGGCCGGCCAGGTCCGCGAGCAGCAGCAGGCACGGACCCAGCACAAGGGACAGCGGCAGGATCCACCGGTAATCCGGGCCGGAGAGGAGCCGGACCGCGTGCGGCACCACCAGGCCCACGAAGCCGATCGGGCCGGCCAGCGCCGTCGCCGTCCCACAGAGCAGCACCACCCCGAACGCGGTGACCCCGCGGGTGAGACCAACGCGCTGGCCAAGTCCTCGGGCCACGTCGTCCCCCAGGGCCAGGCCATTCAGGGCGCGCCCGGCACCCACCACAATCACGGCGCCTGCGGCCAGGAACGGCAGCCCGGCCAGCACCACGGACCAGTCCCGTCCGGCGAGTCCCCCCACCTGCCAGAACCGGAACCGGTCCAGGGTGTCCTGGCTGGAGATCAGGACCACGTTCATCAGCGAGAACAGGGCGGCGCTCAGGGCGGCGCCGGCGAGGGCGAGTTTCACCGGGGTGGCGCCGCCCCGGCCCGCCGCGGCGATCAGGTAGACCACGACGGCGGCCGCCGCGGCCCCGGCGAACGCGAGCCAGAGGTACCCGGTCAGCGAGGTCACTCCCGCGAGGTGGATGCCGGCGACCACGGCCAGCGCCGCCCCCGCGTTGACGCCCAGGATGCCCGGGTCCGCCAGCGGGTTGCGGGCCACCCCCTGCATGGCGGCCCCGGCCAGGCCCAGCGCGCCGCCCGCCAGGAGTCCCAGGACCGTGCGAGGCACCCGGGCCTGCACCACGGCGTGATCCCCGTTGCCCGGGTCGAACCCGGTCAGGGCCGCGACGACGGTGCCGGGGCTGAGTTGCCGGGCCCCCACCGCCAGCGAGGCCGCGGACACCAGGACCAACGCGGCGACGGCGGCGAGCAGCCAGCCGGCGCGGACGCTCCGCCCCCGGGCCGAAGGCATGGGGCGCCCTACTTTGCCGCGGCGGCGTCCGCCGCGGCCGCGAGTTGGGGAAGGAAGCGGTCCAGCGCCCACGGCAGGCTCAGCGGGGAGGCCGCGGAGATGGAGAGCGTCAGGGTGTTGTCCGGGTCCGCGACCAGGGCACCTTTCCTGATCGCGGGGATCTGGCCGAGCAGGGGGTGCTGCTTGATCGAGTCCGCGGTCTTGGCGTCGGGGATCCAGGTGACGAAGAGGTCCGAGGCGAGCTCGTTGGCTTTTTCGGCGGACCAGGGGATGAAGAACTCCTTGGAATCCTTGGTGTTCGAGGCCACCACGGGGGCCAGGGTCATTCCCAGGCTGGAGAGGAACCGGGGACGGTTGTCGTTGGCGGTGTAGATGTTCACGCCGTCGCTCTTGGCCGGCTCCAGGTTGCCGTAGATGAAGGTCTTGCCGGCCAGCTGGGGGTAGGCGGCGGCCTTGTCCCTGACCGTGGCCTCGGTCTTCGCGACCAGGCTGGCGGCCTCGGCCTCCTTGCCCAAAGCCTTGCCGATCATGGCGGTGGAGTCCTGCCAGGCGGTTCCGTAGGCGACGCCGGGCTGCGCCACCACGGGGGCGATGTCGCTGAGCTTGCGGTAGTCCTCCTCGCTGAGGCCGGAGTAGGCGCCGAGGATCACGTCCGGGTTGAGCTTGGCGATTTCGGCGAAGTTGATGCCGTCAGCCTCCGAGTACTGCGTGGGGGCCTTGGCGGAGCCGGCTCCGGCGCCCAGCCGGTCCAGCGCGGCGTCCTTCCACGGCGTCGACGCCCGGCTGTTGCCGCCCCAGTCATTCTTCGGCAGGCCCACCGGCACGACGCCCAGGGCGAGGGCGACGTCGTCGTTGACCCAGGACACGGTGACCACGCGCCGCGGCTGGTGCTCCAGCGTCGTCTCACCGAAGGCGTGCTTGATGGTCACGGGGTACCCGGCGGTGGCGGCCGGGGCGGTCCCAGCCTCCTGCGCGCCGGCGGGGCCGGTGGAGCAGCCGGCCAGGCCTAGGCCGGCGACGACGGCGAGGGCGGCGGCGGCGAGTCCGCGCCGGGAGAAGGAGCGCGGGCTCAGGAGGGGGCCGGCGGAGCGGGAGGGAGGCGTAGCGAGCGGGGACGTCACGATGATCCTTAGGTTGGTGATGCAAACCTAAGTAAGGCTAACCTATCCTCATGCTGATTACGCAAGCTTTGAGTGACGTAATTGCCTCGGGCACCTCGCCGGCCCGCGAAGGGCGGACTGGACACCGGGTTCCGCGTTTGCGAGGATGGCGGGGCCGGGCATCGGAAACCGGCGCCGGAAGGTCAGAAACCACCTCCGGATGCGACGAGGGAAAGTGGGCGGACATCATGGCGATGACTCCAGCCGCAGTCAGCGGGGTGGCCGTTGCGGCCTGCATCGCGCCCGCGCCGTCGCCGGCCTTCTCCACCATTTACGGATCCGCAGCGGCCTAACGCCGCCGCGCCTCCCCACCGGAATCGCAGGCCGGCAGCTGCCTGCCCCCTCCCCCCGCGCGTCCAACGCGCCGGCCGGAGCTCTCCGATCCCGAAAGACCTTCCCATGTACGAAATCACCGCTGCCCGCATCCGCTCCTCCTTCATCAACGCCAGCCGCTCCGAAGCCGCCAAGCTGACCCTGCCCAGGAACTTCGACAGCCTGGACTGGGATAGCCTCGACTTCCTCGGCTGGCGCGACGGGAAGATGCCGCTGCGCGGCTACCTAATGCTTCCCGGCGCCAACGGGCCCGTCGGCATCATGCTCCGCGCCCCCGAGGGCGGTGCCAAGAAAAACCGCGCGGTGCTGTGCGAACTGTGCCGCGACATCCATTCCAAGGACGACGTGCTGCTCTGGGTGGCCAAGCGGGCCGGCCAGTCGGGGCGCAACGGCAACACCGTGGGCACCTTGATCTGTGCGGACTTCGGCTGCTGTCGCAACGTGCGAATGGCGCCGCCGGTCAACGACATCAACCCGGACCCGGAGGCGGCCGTCGCCCGCCAGGTCGAGGGCCTGATTGCCCGCACCGCGCAGTTCATGGACCGCGTCCGCGGAGCCTGACGGCACCGGCGCGCCGGCGTCAGCGCAGGATGATGTCCACCGGGTTCGCCTCGGACCGCCAGGCCACGCCGTCGGCGGCGTCGGGGGCGATCACCGGGGCCGTCAGCACGCCGGAACGGTTGGTGCGCTTGTCCCGGAGGATCTCGGTCACCGAACCTAGGTGCCGGGACAGGTCGATCACATTCTCCGGGGCGGCCAGCAGCAGCTGGAACCCGAATTCGTGCAGCGCCTTGATGCCGGCGCCGGCGAATTCCTCGGAGGCCAGGACGAACGCCTCGTCCATCATGACCGTGCCGTAGGTGGTGAAGCCCTGCTCGGCGATGCCCAGCTGGTAGCTCAGCGCGGCCGCCATGATGAACGCGGTGAAGCGCTGCCGCTCGCCGCCGGACATGGAGCCGGTGTCCGCGTGCATGAAGACCTCGGTCTTCTTAGCGCCCTTCGCCGCGCCGGACTTCACCGCGCCGGACTTGTCAGCGCGGGCGGCCACCTCGCGGTGTTCCTTGCACTGGATGAACAGGTGCCCGCGGACGTCCAGCACCTCGGCGCGCCAGCGGCGGTCCTCCGGGCTCTGCGAGCCCAGCCGCTTCACGAGGGTTTCCAGCGACTTGTACCGGGAGGTGAGTTCGACGTCGTCGTCCGCCGGCGTCGGCGCACCTACGGCCTTGCCCGGCCTGGCGTGCCGGACCTTGAGGGCGTTTTGGATGGCGTCTTTGAACTGCTTGGCCGTGGCCGGCAGGGTCTGCTTGATGTCCAGCTCCAGGTAACTGCCCTCGTGGAAATTCACCTGGGACAGGATGCCGTTCAGCGGCAGGATCCGGCTGGTGATGGAGCGACGTTCCTCGTCCAGCAGGTGCAGCAGCGTGGAGAAGGATTCGTGCGTGCGCTGGTTGAAGAACTGCCGGAATTCGGCCTCCTGGGCAGGCAGGCCGTCGCTGACGATCGCATGGTAGCGGGCCTCGAACTCACCGGCGGCGCCGATGGACTGGCCGTGGTCGGCGGAGATGGCCGTGCCCCACTCGCGGACGAAGCCCTCGAAGATGCGGGTGAGCCGCTCGGCGGTGGCCTGGCCGCGGGACTCTGCGGCGTGCAGTTCGGCCAGCAGCCGGGTCCGCACCTGGTTGGCCAGCAGGTCCAGTTCGTGCATTTCCAGCACGTCGCCGAAGCCGCTGAAGTACTCCGCCAGGGCCGCGGCCGCCTCCGGGGAGGGCGGCTGGTCGGCGAGCCGGCGCCGGGCCGCGTCCAGCAGTGAGTCGGCGGTGGTCAGCTGCGCGTCCAGGGCCTTGTATTCGCTCTGCAGCACGGCGGCGGATTCGGTGCTGGATTGGTGCCGCTGGCGGGCCGTCTCCACCGTGGCCCGCAGCGGTTCCAGGTCCGCCTGGGCGGCGAGGGCGTCCTTGAGCCGCTGTTCGATCCGGGCCAGTTCTTCGGCGGCGACCGCCGCGGACACCTGCTCCCAGGGCCGGTGGTCCTCGGCGACGCGCCGCAGCGCCTCAAGCTGCCGGGTCATGCCCTGGTGCGATTCCTCGCGGTCCTGGGCAAGCTCCGCGGCCCGGGCCAGTTCCCGTTCCAGCTCCTCCACCTGGGCCGCCACCAGGTCCAGTTTGGCGGCGTTGTCGAAGCCCAGGACGTAGTCCTGCCGCCCGGTGAACCGGTCATCCTTTTCGACGGTGTGGCGGTTGCGCTTGACCACGCCGCCGAGGCTGAGGCCCTTGTCCAGGCCGGCGAGCTCGTCCGGGTTCTCGACGCAGGGGTAGGCAAAGTCCAGGGCGATCCGCTCCCGGATCCACTGCCCGGCCTCGGCAATCGCGCTGCCCTCGGGCCCGGCGGTGAGGATGTCCAGCTTGCCCAGCAGGTCGCCGTCGGACGCCTCCGCCACGGCCAGCGCGCCGCCCGCGAGCGGCTTGGAGATGTCGACTGCCCGGAGCGCACCGCGGACCGTGTGGTCGTTGAGGTAGCGGGTGACGGCGGCGAAGTGCTCGCCCGGCACCAGCAGCGTCGTGGCGAGGCTCCGCAGGGCGCGTTCGGCGGCCGGGCGCCAGCGTTCCTGGCCCTCCGCGAGGTCGATCAGCTCCCCACCGAACGGCATTTGCTCCTCCGGGACCCCGGTGGCGGCGGCGATGGCGGTGCGGTTCTCGATGCTCGACGGCGGCAGGAGGGACTTGCGGGTCTTGAGTGAGACGAGTTCCTGCTGGGCCGCGGCGAGTTCACGCTTGCGCGCGGCGTGGCTGTCGAACGCCTCGAAGCGCAGTTCCTTCAACGCCTCGGAGTCGTCCTTGAGCTCGGCCGAGCGCGCGGCGGCGTGCTCGTGGGCCTGCTCCCAGCCAGCGGCGGTCCAGTCGAGCTCCAGGCCCGCGTCGCTGAGGGCCTTCCGGGCGGAGGCCTCCACTTCCTCGCGGAGTTTCAAGCCCACCCGGGCGTTTTCCAGCGACTGTTCGATCGCGGAGATCGCGTTTCCGCCCTGGTTGTTGTACTCGGCCTCGAGCTGGCGCAGTTCCTTGGCCAGCCCGTCCCGGACCGCCCGCTCGGCGGCCAGGTCCTTGGCCTTCGCCTGGGCTAGGTCCTTGAACCGGGCCAGGGTCTTCTCGTGCACGGCGACGGCGAGCTGTTGCCGGTAGGCCTCGAATTCCTCGCCGGCCAGCTCCCGCAGCCGGTTCGCGTCCAGCAGCGACAGGGCGTACTCCTTGTTCAGGCCGGGGACCGGGGCCAGCTGGTCGCGCTGCTGCCGGACGTCCTCGAGCCGCTGCCGGATGGACATCAGGTTGCTGAACTCCTCGACGACGTCGTCCGCGGCGGCCAGGGTGGCGGGGGCGTCCAGCACCTGGTCGCGGAAGAACGTGTTCACGCTGCCGCCGAGGCCCTTGCCGGCCTGGATGACGCGCAGCAGCGGCAGCGCCTGGTCCGAGTTGATCCCCAGCAGGCGGCGGAACCGCTCCGCGAAGGCCTTGTGCACGTCGAAGATCTGGGCGTCCGGGAAGATGGCATCCAGCGTGGACTTGGTAAACCGCTTCTCCGCGATCCCCTCGACCTTGGCCAGGTCCAGCGGCTTGTTGTCGATCAGGTAGAACCGGCCGACGCTGGATTCGGTGCCGTTCTTGGGCAGGTCGAAGAGGGCCGAGATGGTGACCCGGGTCCCGGCGGCGTTGTCGAACGTCAGCGCGACGGCGGACCAGGTGGCGCCGGGCCGTTGGTAGGCACTGGCCGAGCCCTCGCCGACGGCCTTGTCCCCCACCTTGCCGCGCATATACGTGAACGTGGTCCGCTTGTCCTCCACGGCCCCGCCGGCCCGTTGCGCCGCAGCCTCATTGGACCGCGGCCGGGCATCGAAGACGCGCAGCATTGCGTCGAACAGCGTGGACTTGCCGACGCCGGAGTTGCCCGTCAGCAGCGTGCCGTTGCGGTCCACGTGCATCGTATGCGCGCCATGGAATGTACCCCAGTTGACCACCTGCACCAGGGCCAGGCGCATCTGTCCGGGGTTCGTCAGCTCGCCCATCGGCAGCATGGTTGCAATGCTCATTCGGCCGCCTCCGCTTCCGTGGTGGGGCTGAGTGACGCCGACGGCGATGCCGCCCCCGCCCCTTCGCCGGACGGCTCTGCTGCAAGCAGCAGGCCGTCCGGCTCCGACAGGCCCGATGCCACTCCCGGGGCGGCATCGCCGTCGTCGTCCGAGTCGTCCTCACCGTCCGCGTCGTCCCCAACCTCACCGTCCGGAACAGCGTCCCCATCGAGTTCGAGGAGGGGTTCGGTGCCGGTGGGGTCGGTGCCGGCGGCGATCAAGGCTTCGATGTGCGCCGGGATGTCGCCGATGTTCTCGAAGGGCAGGGCCAGCGGGAGGGCGTTGGAGATGGTGTACACGTCGTCGAGGCTGGTGCCCAACAGCAACTGGCGGGCCAGGAGCTTGGCGATGGCGCGGTTGACGACGTCGGCGTCGCGCAGGGCGTCCTGCTGGCCGGCGGGCTGGTAGTGGGCCACTAGGTCGGCGATTTCCTCCCGCGTGATGGTCGGGTCCGTCTGGGCGGTGACGTGCCGGTCCAGCAGCAGCCGCAGCCGGAGCAGCACGATCGTCTCGACCCGGCTGAGGGCCCGCTGCTGGCGCAGGATGCTGGAGCGGGCGCTGCCGCCGATGGCCTCCGGGTCCACCGGACGCAGGACGGCGACCTTGCGCTCGTGGTCCAGCTGCAGGGTCAGGAACAGCTCGGAGAGCCGGCTGCGCAGGATCAGCTGGTTGTCCAGCAGCGTGGTCCAGAGCTTCTCGTCCCGGCCGCCGTCGATGTAGGGGCCCTTGAGCAGCTTAACCAGCGCCTGCCGCACCTTCATCGGCAGCACCCCGGTGTCGCCGGGGAAGAGAGCCGCGCCGTCGACGAAGGTGTCGCGGGGAGTCACCGTGAACGGGTCCGCTTGCGCCCGGGTTGCGGCCGTTTCGGCCCCGGCGTCGGGCGTTTCCTGCGGCGATTCGGTCATCTTCAGTCCTCTTTAAGCGTGACGACGGGGAGGTAGGCGGTGCGGGTGGACCCGTCGATTTGTTCGAAGTCCAGCGGCTGCCAACCGCCGCGGTTAAATCCGGCGCCCTGGTGCAGCGCGTGGGAGAGCAGGGCCCGGATGGAGTTGATGTGGCGTTCGTCGGCGGGGAGCTGCTCCCAGGCTTCGGCGAGGGTGGCCGCCCCGGCGACGGCGCCGCGGATGGCGGCCTGGTTGGCCTTGCCGGTGCGCGGCGAGCGCGCCCGGTCCGAGTCGCTGAACGCGATCGGGTCCGCCAGCTTGGGCGGGGCCGCGAACTCGTCCGGGTCGAAGAGCTTGATCATGGCCAGCGATTCGAAGCCCGCGTTATAGAGCACGGGCCCGCGGACCAGGCCCGGCCGCTCGCGCTCGTACGGCAGCGAGCGGATCGCCTGCTCGGCCTCCCGCAGCACCTTCCGCAGCCGCACCGACTGGCGGTAGTCGTCGCTCTGCACGTAGGTGTTCAGGCTCTCGCTGAGCTTGCCGTAGATCCGCTGGATCTGGCTGTGCTGGCTGCGGAGTTCGGCGACGAGGTTCTTCAGCGTCTCCCGTTCCTCATGGCTGAGGTCGTCGGCGAACTGGCGGCTGAGCACCTCGCCGATCGCGGAACGGAAGCGCAGCTGCTGCTGTGGGTCTTCCAGGAAGGCGGTAAAGGACCGGAACGTCCTGCCCTCGGGACTTTGCCGGAGCCGCTTGTCCGCCTCGAGGACCTGCGCCATCGTGGCGCCCTTGCTGAGCGACTCCTCGATGATCTGGTTGCGGAGTTCGCCCACCAGTTCCTCGATCCGGTCACGCATCTTCTTGTAGTCGGCGGGCAGGCTGGCCGCGAGGTCCAGGATGTTGCCCGCGGCCTCGACGGCTTCCTCGTCGTCGAGCAGGCCGTCGAATTCCCCGGAGCTGATGTCCTCGATCAGCTGACGCCGTTCGCCGATCTCTTCGTGGAGCGCCTCCAGCCGGGCGCTCTGGTCCGGGTTCGTTTCGTTGGCCAGCTTCTCGACGTCGCCCAGCAACGTGCCCAGGCGGGATCCGTTGAGGGTGGAGCGTTCACTGGAGAGGCTGTCCAGGAACGCCAGCACGCGGGCCGCCGGTTCGGTGACCTCGTAGACAATCTGGCCCGACTGGTTGCGGCGGGTGAGGAAGTTCTTCCGGGTCCACTCGTCGCCGAAGGCCTTGCCGTTCGCCGACCCGCCGAGGCCCGGCTCCTGGCGGCGGAGCTGCTCGAGGAAGGCGTCGACGTCGGCGTGGAACTGTTCCAGCGGCAGCTGCGGCCGGGTGCGGGTGAAGGAGGCCTGCAGAACCGCGATGACCCAGGGGGCGGAGCGGGTCAGCGCCCACGCGGGTCCCTTGGTCAGCAATTCCAGCTCGCGCAGCCGGGCGCTGATGGCGTCCGCGGAGGACAGGGCGGATCCGGGCACGCAACTCTCCTCTCACTGCCGGGGGACGGCAGCCACGCAAAACTGCCAGCTACAACGTTAACGCAGTCACCGCCGGCGCCGGGCTCGCTGCCCCGCACCGCGCTCGCCGACGGCGGTGCGCATGTTTCTGGTGGGGCTCCTGCGATCTGTTCGTGACCTACCACCGGGTAGCGTCTCGATCCCGTATCAAGAGCGTCCGACGCGCCCCGGGACTCTGGAACGGGCCCCCTCCGCCGCCCTACGCTCGGGCTACTGATTCAGCCGAAGCGCCGTTGCAGGAGGAAGAATGCAGTTCGATGCGAGCCTGTTTGATCTGACCACGGTGGAAACCGGGACCCTGGTGTTCGGCGGGACCCTGCTCTTTGCCGCCCTCCTGGCCCTGTTCATCATGACGGCGGCGACCGTGGCCCTGGCACTGCTGGGGGTCGGCAAGCTGGCCTGGTTCCTCGTCGTCCGGACCCTGGTGGGCATGGTCTCCGGCATCAATACGGCGTGGGAGCACCTGGTCCACCACGCGGGCCGGGTGGAACTGCCCGGCGACTTCCCGGGCGAACTGATCGGGCACTCGTCCCCTGGCACCGGCACCTACCCGCGAGTAGTCTTGCGGGACAGCTGAAGGGTCCTCCACCCGCGGCGGATCCAGGGCTTGAGCCGGCCAGTCCGGTGAGGGGAGATGCCCAGTGAGCTCCGCCGTCGACAACCCAGCCGCCCCCGAACCGGGGCCGGACACCGGACAGCCCGCCATCGAGGCCCCGCCGGCCGATGAACTGGGCGCCGGCGCCACCGCCGACACCGCCCGCGCCGTCGCCGAGGCCGCCCGGGACACCAGCTGGGACCGGCCCAGCTTCGCGAAGGGCCTGTACCTTGGCAGCTTCGACCCGGGCCTGATCCATCCGTGGCCACAGGCACCCGCGGACGACGTCGAACGCGGCGAGGCGTTCATGGAGCGGCTCACGGTCTACTGCCGCACCATGTCCGGCCGGGTGATCGAGCGAGAGGCGAAAATCCCGGACGAATACATCAAGGGTCTGGCGGACCTGGGCGCGTTCGGCATGAAGATCCCCCGCGAGTACGGCGGCCTGGGCCTCACGCTGGTCTACTACGGCCGCGCGCTGGCGCTGCTGGGCTCGGTGCATCCGAGCCTGGGGGCGCTGCTCTCCGCCCACCAGTCGATCGGCGTACCCGAACCGGTCAAGGTGTTCGGCACAGCGGAGCAGAAGCGCGAGTACCTGCCCCGGTGCGCGGCCGGCGCGATCACCGCGTTCCTGCTCACCGAGCCCGACGTCGGCAGCGACCCCGCGCGGATGGGCAGCACCGCCATGCCCTCGGACGACGGCTCCTCCTACCTGCTCGACGGGGTGAAGCTGTGGACCACCAACGGGGTGATTGCCGAGTTGGTGGTGGTCATGGCCGTGGTGCCGCCGCGCACGGACCCGGACGGCACCGCGCACCGGGGCGGCATCAGCGCGTTCGTGGTGGAGATGGACTCGCCCGGCATCACGGTGGAGAACCGCAACGCGTTCATGGGCCTGCGGGGCATCGAGAACGGCGTCACCCGCTTCCACCGGGTTCGGGTGCCTGCCGCCAACCGGCTGGGACGGGAGGGTCAGGGCCTCAAGATCGCCCTGACCACGCTGAATACCGGCCGTTTGAGCATCCCGGCCCTCTGCGTGGCGTCGGGTCGCTGGAGCCTCAAGATCGCGCGGGAATGGTCCAACGCCCGCACCCAGTGGGGCCGCCCGGTGGGCCGGCACGAGGCGGTGGGAAAGAAGATTGCCTTCATCGCGGCGAGCGCCTTCGCCCTGGATGCGGTCTTCGAACTGTGCGCCGAGCTGGCCGACGCCGGGCAGAAAGACGTCCGGATCGAGGCGGCGCTGGCGAAGCTCTGGTCTACGGAGATCAGCTGCCGGATCGCGGACGAGCTGGTGCAGATCCGAGGCGGCCGCGGCTTCGAGACGGCGGACTCCCTGCAGGCACGCGGTGAGCGGGCGGTGCCGGCCGAGCAACAGCTGCGGGATATGCGGATCAACCGGATCTTCGAGGGATCCTCGGAAATCATGCGGCTGCTGATCGCGCGGGAGGCCGTGGACGCGCACCTGGCCGCCGCGGGCGCGCTGGCCACCGCGGACGCCAGCCTGCCGGACAAGGCCCGGGCCGCCGTCGGCGCCTCCGGGTTCTACGCCCGCTGGCTGCCGAAACTGCTCGCCGGCAACGGCATGGACCCGCGGTCCTACGGCGAATTCGGCCGGCTGGCACGGCACCTTCGGTACGTCGAGCGCGCCTCACGGAAGCTGGCGCGGCAGACCTTCTACGGGATGGGCCGCTGGCAGGCGGGCCTGGAGCACAAACAGGCGTTCCTGGGCCGGATCGTGGACATCGGCGCCGAGCTGTTCGCGATCTCCGCCTGCTGCTCCCGTGCCGAGATGCTGCTGCGCACCGCGCCGGAGCGCGGGGCGTCCGCCTACGAACTAGCCGATACCTACTGCGCGCAGGCCCGGGTGCGGGTCGAGGAATACTTCGACCAGCTCTGGCGCAACACCGACGACGGCGACCGCGCCCTGACGGCGAGGGTGCTGGCAGGGGACTATGAGTGGCTGGAGGCCGGCGTCCTGGATCAGTCGGAGGGCACCGGACCCTGGATCGCCGACGCCTCCCCGCGCGAGTCGAGGGCGGAAAATCTACACCGGAGCTACCGCTGACCTGCGGCAACATCCGCGATCCCTAATAATAAGCAACCTTGCTATTAAGTGTGGTTGCGTGGTTAGGTATGGCAAGACCTGATGACGGTCGAAGCATTGCCGTGCCCGGCCGGACAAGTCGGCACGGGTCCCCCAATGAAAGCGAGCAGCCATCATGAGCAGCACAGCAGGCCCCGAAGACCGCACCCCCCGCCGCGAGAGCTCGGCGGACATCGAACCGGGCCGCGACGCCCGGATCCACGACGCCCGGCAGGACAGCGCCGAGACCCTCCGACCCGCAGAGACCGACCGTCCTGCCGACGAGACCGCCGGCCACCACGCCGAACACCGCGCGGAAACTCCCGCCGCGGCCGCCGCCGGGACCCGTGCCGAGGAGCGCGAGCACCGCGCGGAGACTCCCGCCGCGGCCGCAGCCGAGACGCGCGCCGAGAACCGTGAACTCCGGGCGGAAGACAGGGCCGGCCACTCCACCGAGACCCGCGCCATGCCCGCCGCCGCCGGCGCCGCAACGGGTGCCGCCGCCGCAACGGCCGCCCGGGACCACCACGACAACCGGCCCATCCACGGCTCGCGCGACCCCCGCCAGGACGGACTGGACCGCCCCGACCGACTGGACCGGGAGACCGTCGTCGAGGAGGTCCCCACCCGCGAAACGGTCGTGGCCCGCGAAAAGGAACAGTTCGGCGGCATCAAGGTCGGCTCCGCCTTCTTCGGCTGGCTCGCCGCCACCGGCATGGCGGTGATCCTGACCGCACTGGTGGCCGCCGCCGGTACCGCCGTCGGCCTCGCCACCAACACCAACGTGAACGATGCCGTGAACCAGGCCTCCGGCAACCAGACCGTGGGCCTCGCCGGCATCATCACCCTTCTGGTGATCCTGTTCCTGTCGTACTACTGCGGCGGCTACGTGGCCGGCCGGATGGCGCGGTTCAATGGCGCGCGGCAGGGCCTCATGGTGTGGATCTGGGCGCTGATCGCCGCCGTCGTCGTCGCCATCCTGGCCATGACCGCCGGCCAGAAGTTCGACGTCCTGGCCAACCTGAACAGCTTCCCGCGCATCCCGGTCAACGAGGGCGACCTCACCACCACCAGCGTGATCGCCGCCGTCGTGGTGGCCGTCGTGGCCCTGGTCGGCGCCATGCTGGGCGGCCTCGCGGGCATGCGCTTCCACCGCAAGGTGGACCGCGCGGGCTTCACCCCGGTGGAAACGGTCGTGGAGCGCTAGCTCCAGCCCTCTTCGGGGAACGGCACCGCTAGCGGCCTTCGACGCCGTCGAGGTAGTACCAGCGCCGGTCCAGCCGGCGGAACCGGCTGGTTTCGCGCTGGACGCCGCGCTCCCCGCCCACCCGGTAGTGGGCCGCGAACTCGACCGTTCCCTCGCTGTCCAGGGGACCGCCGCGGTGGGTTGCGAGGATGTCCAGCCGCCGCCACTGGATCTCCGGATCCAGGTCCAGCTCCGCCGGCCGGGTCTCCGGGTGCCAGGTGCGGAGCAGGTAGTCCGGATCCAGGACCACGAACGCGCTGTACCGGGACCGCATCAGCTGCTCGGCGGTCGGTGCCTCCGCTTCCCCGCGGTGGTACCGGCCGCAGCACTGCCCGTACTGCTCACCGGAGAGGCACGGGCACCGGCCCTCGAACCCTGACTGCTGCACGTGATTCCCTTTCCTCGCCCGATCCCTCGTGGTCCGGAGCTGACACCGACTATATGCCGCTGCCGCGCCACAGAGGGACCGAAGGTATCGGCTTGGACACATCCTGGGTCCGCCGACGTTTCCCGGCGCGTCGGCGGCCGATTCTCCGTAAGGTTAACGGTGGCCGGGAACGGCCCGCAGCAGGCTTGGAAGGGAGAGGCGACGTGGAAGACCCGACGACCACCGCCATGAATCTGACCTACGCCGGCACCCTCGTGATCGGCGTCGTCATGTTCGTCGGCGTCGCGGCGGCCTTCGTCATCACCCTCCTGCTCGCCGGCCTCGGCAGGCTCATCGCCACGCTGGGCATGGCCCTCTTCGGGCGCCGCGCAGGCGCGCCCGCTACTCAGAAACCTGCGACGAAACAGCGTTCGACACTGAAGCCAGCCCGCAAGGAACCGCAGATTTCCCCGGAGTGGGCGGCCGCCGTCGAACGCGCCGATGCCCGGGCCCGCGCACGGGCCGAGGCGGCCGCGGCACCCGAGGTCACCGTCTCCGTCCGCGATCTCCCCGCCGCCGGCCGCCCGGAGCGCAAGGCCAGCTGAGCCCTTACCGTGCCCGGGTATCTGGGCTACGTTGGGACCCATGGAATTCAGATACCTCGGCCACAGCGGCTTCAAGATCTCGGAAATCACCTTCGGCAACTGGCTCACCCACGGCTCGCAGGTGGAGAACGACGTCGCCACCCAGTGCGTGCGGGCGGCGCTCGACGCCGGTATCAGCACCTTCGACACGGCCGACGTCTACGCCAACACGGCCGCCGAGACCGTCCTCGGCGAGGCGCTCAAGGGCGAGCGGCGCGAATCCCTGGAAATCTTCACCAAGGTCTTCGGCCCCACAGGTCCCAAGGGCCACAACGACCTGGGTCTGTCCCGCAAGCACATCATGGAGTCCATTAACGGCTCCCTGTCCCGGCTGCAGACCGACTACGTCGACCTCTACCAGGCCCACCGGTACGACTTCGAGACCCCGCTGGAAGAGACCATGCAGGCCTTCGCCGACATCGTCCGGCAGGGCAAGGCGCTGTACATCGGCGTGAGCGAATGGACCGCGCAGCAGATCCGCGACGGCCACGCCCTCGCCAAGGAACTGGGCTTCCAGCTGATCTCCAACCAGCCGCAGTACTCCATGCTGTGGCGGGTCATCGAGGCCGAGGTCGTCCCCACGTCCGAGGAGCTCGGCCTGTCCCAGATCGTCTGGTCCCCCATGGCCCAGGGCGTGCTCAGCGGCAAGTACCACCCGGGCAAGCCCGCGCCGGAGGGCAGCCGCGCCACCGATTCCAAGGGTGGCGCGCGGATGATCGAGCGCTGGATGTCCGACGAGGTCCTCACCGGCGTGCAGCAACTCAAGCCCATCGCCGACGAGGCCGGGCTGACCATGGCGCAGCTGAGCATCGCCTGGGTGCTGCAGAACAAGAACGTCGCCTCCGCCATCATGGGCGCTTCCCGCCCCGAACAGATCGAGAAGAACGTCGCTGCGGCCGGCGTGAAGCTGGACCAGGGCATCATGGACAAGATCGATGCGGCCATCGGTTCGCTGGCCGAGCGCGATCCGGCGCAGACCAAGTCCCCGGCGTCGCGCGAGGCCTGACGCAGGACTGCACGAGCCCTTTCGGGGGTGGCGCGGCGGGGCCGGCACGACCCGGGGCTGGCGCGCCGGGCCGCCTTGCGGTGGCGGGAGCGTGTTTCGGTTAGGCTCTGCACAACCGACACGATCCCGCCACGCAGGCGGCGGGCCACTCCTTGGGGGAGCCAATGAAAAACCTCTTCGATTTTTCCTTCACCCGGTTCGTCGCGCCGTCGATCGCCAGGATCGTCTACATCCTGATCATGATCGCCCTCGGCGTGATGTACCTCTTCTTCGTCATCTCGGCCTTCGCCAGCCGGAACCCCGTCCTCGGGGTGCTGGTGCTGTTGGTGATCGGCCCGCTGATCGTGATCATCTACCTGGCCCTGGCCCGGATCGGGCTCGAGTCCCTGGTGGCCGGCATCCGGACCGCGGAGAACACCGCGGAACTGATCCGGATGCAGGGCGGCACCCCTCCGGGCGCCCACCTGGGCCCGCAGCAGCACGGCCCGGTGGGTCCGCAGTCCTGGGAGACCCACGGCGGCCAGTACCCGGCACCGCAGCAATCCCAGCAGTACCCGGCACCGCAGCAGCGCCAGCAGTACCCGGGCTCCGGGCAGCCTCCCGCCCCGCCGGCACAGTAACCCGGCGGACGCGGCCCGGCGCGGCAGCCGCGCGGCAGTACAGGCCTAGCGGCCCCGGCGCAGGTGTTCGGCGTTGAGGGCTTCCAGTTCGCTGTCCGTCAGGTCGTCGAAGCTCCGCGCCTCGCGCTTGTCCGTGCGGGAGAACCGCATGAACATCAGGATGATCAGTGGCAGGTCCACGGCCTCGCAGATGAACCAGAGCGCGTCCCCGGCCAGTTGCTGGTCCCGGAGCGCGTCGGGGAACCAGCCGGGGCCGGCCTGCCGCGCCGTCATCAGGTCCAGAACCTGGCCGTTCAGCCGGAGCAGGATGCCGGGGACGGCGTCCACCAGCAACTCGATGAAGACGAAGACGAACTCCAGCGTGATGAAGGCACTGGAGCGGTGGAAGTCGGCCTCCTCGATGATGGGCAGCGCCATCAGCAGGCCCAACAGCGGGATGACCACGGTCAGCAGGGCCTCCGCCAGCGGGTTGGCCCGCAGCACATAGAACGCCGGGGTCAGGAACGTCGAGAAGAGCGCCAGGCCCAGCAGCGGGGCCACCAGGGAATTGCTGACGAAGCGGACCAGGCGGTGGCCCAGCACGAAGTCCAGGCGTCCGGCGCCGCGCTCCGACAAGGCGGCGCGAGCCAGTCCGATGGGTTTTCCGAGGCCGATCAGGAGTGGGACGACGAAGAGCAGCAGCGTGATCTTGACCGTAAACGCCCACCGCAGCCCGGCGCTGTAGACGCCCGTGAATCCGCAGGTCAGCAGCAGGAATGAGCCGAGGCCCAGGAGATAGAAGGCGATCGTGCGCCAGAGCGGCCAGCTGCCTCCCTTTGCCGCCGCGGCCCGAAGTCCCAGGCCGTAGAGGGTGCCGGCGATCAGCGCGAGGACCAGCGCGGTCCAGTCGACCTGCCAAGCGGAAATAACGACGTCGAGAGGTGGCACGCGCCCACCTTACGGGCGTTTCCTAGGAATTCCCCGGGATCGGCGGCGGCGCTATTCGGCCGGGCGGCCCGGCTGCGGGTTCTGTTCCGGCGCGGCGTGCTCGATCACGGCGGCGATGTGCTGGAGCAGGTATTCCTGTCCGGCCACGGTGGGGTGGTCGCCGTCGGGCCCGATCAGGTCCTCGACGTCGTCGCTGATCCAGCCCTCGGCGATGGGGTCCACGAACTCGGCGCCGGCACCCTGCGCGGCGCTCCTGAGCTGGGCCCGGATATCGAGAAGGCCGGGGTCGGGGTCCGTGGTGTACGACGGCGGCCCCACCACGATCAGCTTGGCCGAAGGCGCCACGACCTCCGCGTGGGCCAGCGCCGTCGAGGCCGCCTCGCCGACGTCGTCGGGGGCGTAGCCAAGATCGTTCTCTGAACCAAAGAACACCACGACGCCGGTGTCCGGGGTGACGAACTGGTCCACCTGGCTCCCGAAGGTGCCGTCGGCATCGCCTGGGCGGACGTAGCCGCTGCCGTTTTCCGCGGCATTGATCACCTGGAACCCGGACAGGGCGGGATCCGTTCGGATCAGGGCCGGCCAAGCGTGATCGGGGGACGTGCCGTGGCCGGTGCTGAGCGAATCGCCGACCACCACCACGCGCACCGCGGGTGCCGCTGTGACCGCCGGCTGCGAGGAACTGGCGAGGGCCGCCGCTACCAGGCAGGCCGCAATACCAACGGCGACGTGCCGTCCGTGACCACCGCGCGAAAAGAAGGTGACTGCCATGATCGCCTCCTGCCTGGAACCTGCCGTGTCCGCCCCCGCAGGGACGCTGGATACAGCAACGTTGCCGACTGTTGCCAGTGTAGCCGCGCCCGCTGTGGACGCCACCCCCTGGGCAAACGGGTTCAGGAAGCCGGCGGCGGGACCGGACCGGGCGACGGCGGGACCGGGGCGGGTGGGACTGGTCCGGGCGGGATCGGCGCCGGCCAGGTCGGGCCGGGTGCCGGCGCCGGCTGGAAATCGCCGGGATCGGCGGGGCCGAGATCCAGGTGGAACGGCGGATACTCGTCCCTGAGCAGGGCCACGTAGGCGATGACCCGGTAGACCCACCGGTTGAGCCCCATCAGCAGGTCAAATAGGCCCGGCCAGTATCGGCCGGTGAACAGGAGCACCACCCCCGCGATGAGCACCAGCAGCCCGATCAGGGAGATCCCAGCGTTCTCCTGCACCCATTCGGTGCCGTCCCAGTAGCGCTCCCGGCCGCCCCAGCCGCGCACGGTGCCGGTCAGGATCCCCACGATCAGCAGATGCGGAATCGCCAGCAGCCAGGACTTCACCAGCACCAGGCCGCGGGAGAGCCGCTCCGGGTAGTCGACGTCGAAGTCGGCAGGATAGTCGGTCCGGGCCAGGGTGAAGGGCGGGTAACGGTCCGTGCCCAGCGCCGAGTAGGAATAGAACGCCACCCGCCAGTTCCAGCGGATCACGCCCACGTTGAAGGCAAACAGCGAGCGCGGATACCGGCCGGTGAACAGGATGGCGAACCCCGCGACGATCGTGGTGACCACCAGCGCGAACCACAGGAAGAACAGCACGATGTAGTGCGGGATGGCCAGGAACCACTTCACCAGCCACAGCCACCGGGACAGCTGCGGGTCCAGGTGGCCGCTGAGCCGGGCAGGATAAATGCGCGACGGCGGCGGGTAACCATAGGGTGGCGGCGGCGCGGGATACCCGACCGGCGGCGGACCCCCGCCCGTACCGGCCCAGCCGGAACCGGGGCCGCCCGGCCCTGCGGCCCCCAGCCCCGCCGCGCCCAAGACAATCAGCAGCACCCCGACGCCCAGCAGCACCACCCCGGCGATCAGCAGGCCGATGAAGATCGGCAGCAGGAGCTCCGAACGGACCCCGCCGCTCAGGTCCACGGCCACCGGGCTCGCCGCGTCGGCGTTCATGATGACGACGGCCCAGTTGCCCGGTCGAATGTCCCAGCGCAGCTCCTGGCTGCCCGTCCCGGAGACGGAGGCGGCCCAGAAGGTTTGCTCCGCCGGCCGCCCGGGGGCCTTCGTCCCGGGGACGGTGCGGTAGTCGGCCTGGAAGGGCGAGAACCGGACGTCGGCGAGCTCGGCGTGCGGGACGCCGGCGAGGTAGCCCGCGACGTCGGCCTGGCGGGCGATTCCGATGAACACCGGCCGGGCCGGGTCCGCGGCCGAACCGCGCAGCAGGATGCTGCCCGGCGTCGCCTCCGTCCCGGGAAGTGTCCCGTTGGGGCGCATGCCGCCGTCGTCCAGGATGTTGATCCGGGGAAGCGTCAGCGCGTAGCCGTCCGCCGCGAACCGTTCCGTGGGGGTGGTGAAGTAGCCGCCGTCGCGCTGCTGGTAGTTGGCCCAGCCGGTCGCGGCGGCCCCGGCGAGCAGGCCCAGGCCCAGCAGCGCGGCAAGCGAGCCGAGGACCAGCAGGACTACCCGCCCGGGCCTCATGGCCTTTCCGCCGCCTCCAGTAGCGACTGGCCCCAACGGGTCGCCTTTTCGATCTCTCCGGGCCGCAGCGGGCCCTCACTGCCGCGGACGTAGAACGGCATGGGTTCGGAGATGATGTCCGCCCCATGGTCCTTCAATGACTGGGCCATTTTCTTGGCCGCATCGCCGTGGATGAACATCCTCACCCGGGTGTCGAAGGCGGCGGCCTTCACGCCGGCCAGGTCGCCGTGGCCCAGGCCGGAGAGCAGCTCGGTGACCTTGGGCGTGGGGCGCCAGCCGTTGATCGGACTGCCCAGGACCAGCAGGTCTCCGGCCAGGAGGTCGGAGGGCCGGAAGTCGGTGACCGGGATGGGGTCCGCGTGGAAGACCTCGGCCACGGCTTCGGCCACCGACTTGGTGTTGCCGTAGGCGGAGTCGTAGACAACATGGGCCCTCATCCGCTGATCACCACCTTCAGCGCCTTGGTGTCGGCCGCCCGGGCGAAGGTGTCGTAGGCGTCCAGGAACTGGTCGAAGCGGAATCGGTGGGTGGCGAACTTGGCCGCGGGGATCTTGTGCCGGGCCACCAGCTTCAGCAGCATCGGCGTCGTGTTGGCGTTCACCAGGCCCATGCTGATGCTGATGTTCTGGATCCAGAGGTTCTCAACGTGCAGTTCCACGGGCTTGCCGTGCACGCCCACGTTGGCCACCGTGCCGCCGGGACGGACGATGTCCGTGCACATGCCGAAGGTCGCCGGGACACCCACCGCCTCGATCGCCACGTCCACGCCCAGCCCGTCGGTGCGGGCCAGGACCTGGTCCTTCCAGTCGGCGTCGCTGGAGAGGACGGCGTCGGTGGCCCCGAATTCCCGGGCCTTCTCCAGCCGGTTCGCGTCCAGGTCGACGGCGATGATGGTGGCCGCGCCATAGAGCCCGGCCGTGGCGATCGCCGCGAGGCCAACCGGCCCGGCCCCGATCACCGCAACGGTGTCCCCCGGCTTGACCCGGCCGTACTGCACGCCGATCTCGAAGCCCGTGGGCAGGATGTCGGAGAGCATCACGGCTTCCTCGTCGCTGACGCCCTCTGGCAGCAGGTGCAGCGAATTCTCCGCGTACGGAACCCGGACGAACTCGGCCTGCGTACCGTCGATCAGGTGCCCGAAGACCCAGCCCGTCCCGGACTTCCCCTCCTCTCCGAGGCAGTGCGAGTACAGGCCGGTCTTGCAATTGGCGCAATGCCCGCAGGACTTGATGCAGGAGATGATCACCCGGTCCCCCACCTTGAGGCTGGTCACCGAGGACCCCACCTCGGTGACGGTGCCGACGCCCTCGTGACCCAGGATCCGCCCCTCGGTTACGGCGGGCACGTCGCCCTTGAGGATGTGCAGGTCCGTGCCGCAGATGGTGGTGGTGTCCACCCGGACGATCGCGTCGCTCGGATTGGTGATCACCGGATCCGGGACGTCGGTCCAGGATTTCTTGCCGGGGCCGCCATAGACGAGGGCTTTCATGCAGACTCCTTGACTCGAAGGACCACCGGCGGATCGACAATCCGCAGGCGGCAGGGCGTGACGGAGGCATCGATCCCCGAGGAGACGATCGACTGGCGGGCGTGCTCGCGGAGTTCGTCGAAGGCGGCCGCGGTAACCCGGGCATGGCCGAGGTCCACGACGATTTCGAAGCCCACGAACTTGGCGACCACCCGCCGGCAGACGACATAGAGCGCGCGGATGTTCGTCGTCGTCACGACGCCGCGCACGTCCACCCGGACTGTCTCGGACGCCGGGTCAGCGTGCAGCACCACCTTGATGCGCGGGTCCCCGTGGGACGGATGCGCCAAAAAGGACCTTGCGCGGCTGCTGTGATGAGCGTGTCCCAAGGGGCTCATGGCGCCTCAGCGCTCCCCGCGAAGCCCGGCGTCGCCGGTCCCCGCTGCCGCGTCTCCTGCTGCCGGTCATTCACCATGGCGGATCTCCTGCCTTTCCTGCCCAAGCTGGAAAGTGCAACTGCCATTTCCTCACCCCAGGGTCATAGCGAGACCGAAATTTCCTCGCAGGCGCTTCCCCAATTCCCCAAAATTGCCGTGCTGGATTCGCCTCATACCCAGAGTGAGGGTGCCGTTCTGCCCGGGCAAGGGGACAAAGGTCCCTTGGACTGCCGCCGCCGGCGGGTGCTGATACTGGTGTGCGTTGTGTGGCTGTTGCTACGTGGATTGCCGCCGTCCGGGGACCCCTTTAGCCTTGCTGCTATGCCTAAAGCAGCCCCCGACGGCGGCGCGCCGGACCTTCTTCTCACCGGCGTCCACCAGCCGGACGATATGACGCCGTGTGACATCCTCCTGAGCGGCGGGCGGGTCGCGGCCATCGCCCCCGCGGGGTCCCACGCAACGGTTCCGCCCGGGACACGGCGGGTGGAGTTCGACGGCCGCTTCGTGATTCCCGGGCTGTGGGACGAGCACGTGCACATGAACCAGTGGGCGCTGACGCTGGGGCGGGTGGACCTCTCTGGGGCCGCGGCGGCGCGGGAGGCCGCCGCCGTCGTCGGGGCTCACGTTGGCGGCGTGCGCGGTGGCGGCGTGCGCGACGGCGGCGCATCCTCCTCCGGCGGCCGGACGCTGGTCGGCGTCGGCTTCCGCGACGCAGCGTGGGCCGACGCCCCCAGCCTGGAGCTGCTGGACGGGACGACCGGCGGTGTCCCCGTGGCGCTGATCAGCCACGACCTGCACTGCGTCTGGCTGAATTCGGCCGCGGCTGTGCGCTACGGGGTGAACCCGGGCCCGGACGGCCTGCTCCGCGAGGAGCCGGCGTTCGCGCTGACCCGTGAGCTGGGCCGCCTGCCGGATTCGGATGTGGACGCGCTGGTCCGCTCCGCGGGTGCGGCGGCCGCGGCGCGGGGCATCGTGGGGATCGTGGACCTCGAGATGGTGTGGAATAGGGATCCCTGGCTGCGCCGGATCGCCGACGGGTTCGACTCGTTCCGGGTGGAGGCGGGGGTATACCCGCTGGACCTGGACCGGGCCGTGGCGGAGGGGATGCGGACCGGCCAGCAGGTTCCGGGCGGCGCCGGCCTGCTCAGCGTCGGGCCGCTGAAGGTGCTGATCGACGGGTCCCTGAACACCCGCACTGCGTACTGCGTGGACCCCTATCCGCACGGCGGCCGCGGGTTGCTGACGGTGAGCGAGTCGGAGTTGCTGGAGTTGCTGGTGCGGGCCCGCGATACCGGGTTCGTGCCAGCGGTCCATGCGATCGGCGATGGCGCCAACGAGGTCGCGCTGAACGCCTTCGCCGCCGCGGGCGTGAAGGGACGCATCGAACACGCACAGTTCGTCCGGCAGCAGGACTTTGCCCGCTTCGGCGAGCTAGGGCTGACCGCCAGCGTCCAGCCGGCGCACGCGCTGGATGACCGCGACGCCGCCGATGCCAACTGGGCGGGCCGGACGGACCGGGCCTTCCCGCTGCGGTCCCTGCTCGACGCTGGGGCCACGCTGGCGCTCGGCTCGGACGCGCCCGTGGCTCCAATGGAGCCGTGGACAACGATGTCCGCCGCGACCACCCGAGCACGCGGCGACGGGCGGGAGCCGTGGCATCCGGAGCAGGCGCTGACGCGGCGGGAGGCACTGGCGGCCTCCGCCCGCGGGCGTTCCCGCATCCGCGTCGGCGACACGGCCGACGTCGTCGTCCTGGAGGGCGATCCGCTCACCGTGGACGACGCCGCATTCACCGCGATGCCAGTGGCCGCGACGCTGGTGGCGGGACGGTTCAGCTTCGGCGGCTAGGTGCCTGGACCAAGTTCGCGAACGGCAGCCGGCCAAACTCTTCGACGAAGGCCGCGTGGTAGGACGCCAGAGCCGGGGCCAACTCGTCGACGGGAAGCTCGCTCCAGGCGACGATGAGCCGGTCCGCGGCGGCCAGCTGCCAGATGAGGCGGCCGTCCCAGTGCCCCGGCGGCCTGCCCCGGCCGAAGTCGACGAATTCCTGGATCTGCCGCCGGAGCCCGCGGTTACCCTTGCTGCCGGGGCCGGCCTTGCCCAGGTAGAGGATGTCGGCGCCTTCCACCCACTCGGCCTTCAGTGTTTCCTGCGGGAGGCCGGGGTTCTTTTTCTTGAAGACTCCAGCGGTGCTCCTGGCCAGGAACTGCGGCTCGGCTGCCTCCGGGCCGCCCGCGGGCAGCAGGAGGGCGAAAATCCCGGGTTTCTGCGGGACGCGGTTGATCTCAAGCTCGCCCAGGGGCCGAAATCCGGTGAAGCCGTCACGCTTCAGTGACGCTCTGTTCAGGGGCATGGATTCCTCGGGGAGTGCTTGGATACGGCAAGTTCCAGTATGAACGGTGGGAGTGCTGCGGGTGCAGTCGGGGTTGAGGCTGACGGCGGGCACGGGCCGTGCATGCTCTCCCGGAGCACGGGCCGGGACCCCCGTTCCGTGCAGATGACGAGAGGCGCTGGGGCGGTTGGTTTTCGGGCCCCGCGGCCAGCGGGCGCCTGAACGGACGACGGCGATACGCGCGCCCGTCCTGCGCCTCGGACCGGAAGTGCTCCACTGACGGCATTCGCGTAGTTCCCTTCGCCGCTAGGGATCTCTCCGCGTTCTGCCTTTAAATGTCAGACCCCTCCGATTGAATGGGTTCATGGAAGGCAGTCGGAAGCTTTTCGAGAATGTGGTCGCCGCGGACCTGGTGGGAGATGCGGCGGCGATCATCGATGAGCTCCGTGCGCTGGAGGACCGGAAGTCGGCGATCTCCGCCCGGCAGGCACGACTGGCGGTGGCGCTGGATCTGGTCCGGCGGCGGGAACAGGCCGCTCTTGGCTTGCCGGCGGACCAGCTCGGCACCGGGGTGGGGGCGGAGGTTGCGTTGGCGCGGCGGGAATCCCCGGTCAAAGGCTCACGTCTGCTGGGTCTGGCGCGGGCGTTGGTGACGGAGATGCCGCGCACCCTGGCCGCCCTCGAAATCGGGCGCCTGAACGAGTGGCGTGCCACACTGTTGGTCCGTGAGACCGCCTGCCTGGACGCCGCCGACCGTGGCGCGGTGGACGAGGAACTCGCCGCCGAAACCGGGACTTTCGACGGCGCCGGAGACCGGGCCATCATCTCCGCCGCCAAGGCCGCCGCGTACCGGCACGACCCGCGCTCCGTCACCCAACGGGCAGCCCACGCCGAAACCGAACGCAGTGTCAGTCTCCGACCGGCCCCGGACACCATGTGCTACCTCACCGCTCTGCTCCC